>DATFHI010000051.1:0-15546 GCA_035248525.1 Fimbriimonadaceae bacterium
ATACGTCTGGTACGAAGAAACGTCGCTGGCAAATTACGGCGCGGTGTTCATCCCTGGCGGATTCAGTTTTGGCGACTATTTGCGATGCGGGGCAATGGCCAGTCGCGCTCCCATCATGGCGGAAGTGAAGCGGTTTGCGGAAGAGGGGTGGCCAATCATTGGGGCTTGCAACGGCTTTCAGATTCTCTGCGAGGCTGGACTTCTGCCAGGGGCGCTCCTCAAAAATGCCAGCGAGAAGTTCGTCTGTAAGCACGTGTTTCTCAAGGCGGAAAATCGGACCAGCCTCTGGACCAAGGACGTCGACAGAATCCTCGAAATACCTATCGCTCACGGCGAAGGCAGATACGTTTGCGATTCGGAAACGCTCAAAATGCTCGAAGATACTGAACGAATCGCATTCAGATACGTCGATAGTGTAGGCAACGCGACGGAAGAAGCCAATCCGAACGGTTCCCTCGCGAACATTGCCGGAATCTTAAACGTACGAGGAAATGTGCTCGGATTAATGCCGCATCCGGAGAGGGCAACCCGGCAAATGTTGGGGACTTCCGACGGGCTTGCGATCCTCAAATCGCTTGCTTTGGTGCACTCTGGTCTTTAGACGAGTACAAGTTAGCCTATAATCTTGGTAGTAATCATACAGATGGTGGTATTGCGGGCACTCTTAGCAATGGCAACCCTTTTTGGGTCGGTTACGGCATATGCCGAGAAAAAGGTGATTGGCAAATTGGGCCAAGCCACCGAGAAAACGCCCATCTACTCTTCGATGAGCACCCGCTCGCGAGTGTATTACCGGGTCAAACAGTACGAGTACTTGGTGGTAACCGATTCATCCCGAGACAACTGGATGAAGGTCTTGCTGCAGAACGGAAAGTACGGTTATGTTCCTGCCGATACGATTGCCAAACTTCCCTATGAAGTGTCCGCCGAGGTGCAGCCTCGCACCAGCCGGACATCGGTCGCAAACCAAACTTCCCGTGGATATGCGGCAGAAATGGGGCTGCAATTCCGGGGAACTCCATACGTGTGGGGCGGCAACGACCTCAACCGCGGAATCGACTGCAGCGGATTCGTCAAGAAGCTTTTCGGCCAAGTAGGAGTCAACCTGCCGCGAACAGCGGCTCAGCAGGCTCTCGTTGGCCAACCCATTACGCGGCTCGAAGATCTGCAAAAGGGCGACCGGCTCTACTTCTGGGAGAATAAGCGGAATACCATCGGCCACACCGGCATCTATCTCGGCAACGGTTACTTTGTCCACTCGAGCCGGGGCCACAACGGAGTTGCAACCGACTACCTCGGTTCTCCCAAGTGGTTGAAGATTCTGGTTGCCGCCCGGCGCTAGAAATCCAATTGGACTTTTTGAGTCCGCAATTTCGGTAGTAGGTTCTTAGGCGACATGACCCCGCGAGACGCATAATAGCGGTAAGAGCCCATGTCCCTAAATCAAGTCCAATCCTGGTTCCGAAGACAGGCTGCCCCAATTACCCTCGCCGTTCTCGCATCCGTCATTGTGATGGCGTTCTTTTGGTGGTTTACCGCCGGAAGGGGCATGGACTCCATCATTCTGTTTACGGATTGGCAAGATAGGCCTTGGACCCTATTCACTTATCCGTGGGCAGAACAACCGTTCGTCTCTGGGCTCGCTATTCTCTCCTTTGTATTTCTCATCATGTGGGTGTTCTGGGTTGGGGGCACCACCGAACGCGATCTGAGTCCAGGTAAGTACATCGGCCTTTGGATCGCGATGATCCTGCTTCCCGCGCTTTTCATCGTTCTGCTTGGTCCGCTTGTGGCAAAAGCCTATGGGACAGCTGGAATGTGGCTTCCAGTTGCCGGAATTACGGTGGTCTGGTGCACTCGAAATCCGCGCCAAACAATCATGCTTTATGGGTTGATCCCCTTGTCAGGCTTTTGGCTTGGGTGGGTCACCGTCGTGAGCGTGGTGCTCCTGGCCGGGTTTGGCAATCCCGTCCTCGGACTCGTAAGCGCCCTGCACCTTCCAATCGCATGGGCTTTCGCATCGAACCGGATCCCCGGAATGAGCTACAGCCGGGGGGCGGTGTTCATGAGCAATCGCTGGTCCGACAAACCGAATTTGAAGAAGTCCGAGCGCTTGGACAAGTCGTACTTCGAAGATGTGAAGAAGCGTGAAAAAGAGCGGGAGGAGCGGGAGCGCCTCCGCAAACTTTTCGAATCCAGCCTTCAAGACGACCAGAAAGAAGACGGATAGTTATTTCAAATTTTCGGGATTCAAAGGTTGGAGTTCCGGCAGAACGAACAGCCCGTCCTTACGAATCAATTGTCCGTCGAACCAGATTTCTCCGCCGCCGTATTCCGGACGCTGAATCAACACGGTATCCCAGTGAATCGCGCTCTGATTCCCATTTCCTCCTGGCGGGTCATACGCGTTCCCGGGCGTGAAGTGGAATGAACCCGCAATCTTCTCGTCGAAGAGCGTGTCCTTCATCGGATGCAGGACATAGGGATTAAATCCAAGGGACCATTCACCGAAGTACCTGGCGCCTTCATCGGTGTCCAAAATCTCGTTGATCTTGTCGGTGTTCCCGCCGGCGGAGGCATCGATTATCTTTCCATCCTTCATTTCGTACCGGATGTCCTTGAACTCCTTGCCCTCGTAAACGGAAACGGTGTTAAACTGCACCACCCCATTGACCGAATCGCGAACCGGCGCGCTGAAGCACTCGCCGTCGGGAATGTTCGCTTCCCCGCAGCAGGGTACGCAACCGATGTCTTTGATCGAGAAGCTAAAGTCAGTGCCTGGTCCCTTGATCTCGACCCGGTCCGTTTTATTCATCAGCTCAACCAACGGTTTGCAGGCTTCCGACATCTTGGCGTAGTCCATGGTGCAGGCCCGGAAATAGAAGTCCTCAAATGCCGGAGTGCTCATGCCGGCCGCCATTGCCATCGCCGGGTTGGGCCAACGCAGGGCGACCCATCGGGTCTTCGGTACTCGGACTCCAAAAACCACCGGCTGGGTGTATTCCCGACTCCATAAGCGAAGAGTCTCACTAGGGACTTCAGCATTTTCGAGTGGGTTGACGGTTCCGCGCATTGCAATGTAAGCCGTCATGCGCTCCATCTCGTACTTTTCGATGTCGGCGATGGTCTTTACATTCGCCTCACTGATGCCGTGTAAAAGCTGGCGGCGGACAATCCCAGATTCCAGTCGAATCATCGCTTGCGCTCCGTGGGCTTGCACTATGCGCACGACTTCCGCGACGCAATCTTCCGGAATGTCGAAGGCATGGATAAGGACGCGGTCGTCGGAAGTTAGCTTGAGGGAATGCCGACACAGCAGGCCGGCGAGCTCCGTTACTCGTGGATCGATCATGCATGCCATTTTGGCGGAATTGGCGTAAAGTATTGCCGTGAAACGAACGCTCATCGGTTTCTTGGCTTTAGCCGTACTCTGCGGATGCCAATCCGATCCACCGGCCGGGACGGGACCAAGCACCGCAAACACGCCCGCAACGCCGGCCGGTGGCGGCGGAGGAGTTGCCCCCATCGGCTCCAACGTTGGCGGAATTACTCCTGTTGCCGGAGCAGAGAGCGTGGGCGGTTCTGGCGGCGGCGGAGTCGGTGCGGCGGCGAAGGAAATGGCGAAGTCGAGAGCCTCTGCGGCGGGCGGAATTGCGGGCGCGAACGAAGCTGCGGGCATGTTCTCAGGCGAGGGCGGAGAATAGCCGAGCAAGAGCGCGGATTTCTCGGCCGGCAGGTCGGAAATATGATTCGTCGCTCAGTTAGAAAGCGATTTCACAACGTCTACTGGATCCCCCCTGAAACCAGTTTAAAAGCACCCACGGTTTTTGTGCCCAACCATCATGGGTGGTTTGACGGTTACCTGATGTTCTTGGCGGTGTCGGCCCTTAAGATGCCCACCGTGGATTGGATTCAGGAGTTCGATAGCTTCCCGCTCTTTTCAAAGATTGGGGGGATGCCATTCCCCTCCGATCGCCCGGAAGTCCGGATCCAAACCATTCGAAAGACCATCCGACTGATGAACCAGGAGGGGTTCAATCTCCTACTCTTCGCCGAATCAAAATTGCACTATCCGCCCGATGTGCTGCCTTTCGGCAAAATCCTCCACACGCTTCAAGATCGCGTCCAAGGAATCCAATTCGTGCCGGTTGTGATCTGCTACGAAATGGTGATGCACGAACGGCCGGAAGCGTTCTTGAATTTTGGATCCCCGTGCTTGCCGGAAGCCCTCCGTGACCAGTTAGGGAACCTGCTAAGCCAAACTCACCGCATGATCCGCGAACAGCCCGAAAACTTCCAAGTGCTCGCAAAGGGAACGCCGGACGTCAATGAACGCTGGCAATTTCCAACGCTGAAACGCTAGGGTGATCTCGCCATTTGAGGCCCGGTTTAGCGTAACCTTAGATTGTGAGGACCGTCTACCGAGATTTCGACACATCGCTCGAGTCAATCGGTCCGTTCGCCAGCCCGTCGGACTACGCGGCTTGCCGAAAGCTCCATCGCCGATTCGGGTCGAGCTACTACTTCGCGTCCCTATTCATGCCGAAAAAAGAGCGCCTAGCGACTGACGCAATTTATGGTTTCGTGAGGGTTCCCGACGAATGGGTGGACAATCCCCGCGGTTCATCCATCGACGAGCGACAGGCCGCTATCAACCATTGGCGCCGTGAACTGCGAAATGCGATGGAAGGTCTTGCCCCCGACCATCCCGCCCTCCGAGCATTTGCCGATACGGTTCTCGCACGACAAATTCCTCTCGCTGAGGCAATGGCATTCCTCGACGCCATGGAGCAGGATCTATTCGTCGACCGGTACGAAACTTATGACGACCTGCGGAAGTATATGCGGGGTTCCGCGGGTGCGGTTGGCATGATGATGTGCCACGTAGTGGCGGAATATCGAACAGATTTGTGCCAAACCTGCGCCCGACTCCTGGGCGAAGCGATGCAATTGACGAATTTCCTTCGCGATGTTGGCGAAGATGCCGATCGCGGCCGGATATACCTTCCCCGAGAAGATCTGGAGTCATTTGGAGTAGGCGAAGAGGACATCCTCGCTCATCGCGCAACGCCGGAATTCAAACAACTCATGCGCTTTCAAATTGCCCGCGCACGGGCGCTGTACTTTGAATCCGATCTCGGGATCGCCTTGTTGCCAAAGAAAAGTCGACGGCCCGTTGAACTCGCTCGCAGCCTCTATTCGCGAATTCTCAACTGCCTGGAAGCTCAGGACTGCGACCCGTTCATCCGTCGGGCGAGGACATCCAAGATGGAGAAGGTCCTCGTTGCTCTGAATCTCAACTTCGGGCGACGTTAATGGTCCCCGATACGGAATTCAGCCGAACGCGGGAATGCGTTCTACGCTTTGGCTGGAATACTACCTGCTACCAAATCGTGAACCCGGGCATTCGCCATTGGCACATGGAAGATGCGGTGGTTGGTTACGTGGAAAACCACGGCGTGAAGGTGGTGGCGGGCGCGCCGGTTTGCCCAGAAGGAGATCTGCCCCACGTCCTTGAGGCATTTGAAAATGGCCATGAAGTTGTGTACGTGGGGGCGGAAGAGCGTGTCTATCAAGAAGCCCTGGAGACACAGCGCTACTCGATCAGCGTAATGGGAGCCCAGCCGGTGTGGTCCCCAAGCAGTTGGATCAAGTCAGTAGATGGCGATGCGTCGCTCCGAGCTCAGTTGAATAGAGCAAAGAACAAAGAGGTACGGGTTTTCGAATGGAGCGCCGAGCAGGCGACCCGGAATCCAGACCTTCAACGGGTGTTGGTCCAGTGGCTTTCCACTCGGGGCCTTCCACCCATGCACTTTTTAGTCGAGCCCGACACGTTGGGATTTCTGAACGACCGAAGAGTTTTCGTCGCAGAACGAAAGGGCGAGGTCGTAGGATTCACGACCTTGAGCCCGATCCCCACTCGCCGCGGTTGGCTTACGGAGCAGTTTGTGCGGGCCAAACAAGCGCCCAATGGCACCGTCGAGCTTCTCGTCGACTCAGCCATTCGCGCGGTTGAAAAGGACGGGGCGCAGATGTTGACAATGGGGATCGTTCCCCTCTCTAGGAAAGCCCCTACTAATCCCTCTGATCCCTGGTGGCTGCGATTCACCATGGGTTGGGTTCGGGCTCACGGGAGGCGCTTTTACAACTTCGACGGTCTGGAGTGGTTCAAGGACAAATTCCACCCTGACTCTTGGGATCCGATCTACGTCATCTCCACCCGGCGTCCATTTCCCTTCAAGCACTTGTATGCGCTAACGGAATCATTCACGCGAATTCCACCCTGGCTTGCGATCCTCAAGGGCGCGGTCGGGGCGGTCAAACAGGAAGCCGCTTGGGCATTGAGCGGTCGCTAATGCTGGGCGGCGATTCCCTGAGCGGACATCGCCATGAGATTCCAACAAGCTTGATGGGCAAGCAAATAGGAATCAAATTGAACCTCTAAAGTGTAGGCGTCCAGCCGCTTGGCAAAGAATAACTTCGCGCCCATGTCCGCCTCTTCCGATCGATTGAACTCCACCCGAATGGTCGTGGGCTCCTCCGCTTTCCAAGGCTCGGCTAAGCTGCGATTTCCAAGTGCCTGCTTGACTCCATTCTCGATCATCGATCCCGTTTGGTCAGGCGAAAGGCAATCCGCCATGTATCTGCCAATTCCACGCTTTACCGCGACCGCCCCCACTCCGGAAATCAGTTCTCGAGTTTCATTGCAGCCCGCTTCATCGCTGGAAATGAACACTAATGGCACGCCAAATCTTCCGGCAACTCCCGCACTTAGCGCAATTTCACCGGACGGGCGACCATTGATGGATAAACGATGAACTCCCCCCGTAATCGTATGCTCCATGACTCCGGCGGTGGTGCCGGCCATGGCGTGATATCCAATCAAAAGCGCGGCGTCGAACGACTCGTCGATGCCCTGCATCATCCCGTCGATTCCAGATCCATGTCCCGAAATGAGACGAATACCGGGTTCCAGTTCGTCGATCAGCAAGTTTTTGCTGTTGCCGTGACTGTCCTTGATAACAATTTCGGTCGCTCCGGCAGCTTTACAACCTCGAATTGCCGCGTTCACGTCGTGCGTCATCATTCTCCGGGCAAAGGGAAAATCCCAATGTTGGGAGTCTGGCCGACCACAATGGCTCCAAGAAACCAGACCCGTAATCCCCTCGATGTCCGCCGAAATGTAAACCTTCACAACGCCATTATGCGGGTTACACCTTGGCGGTGGTAAATCGCATCTTGAGAAGCGAACGGATTTGGATAAGCGTGAATCCAATCAGAATTGCGCCCATCACCCACGCCGCTGCGGTGGCATAACCAAACTTCAAGTACATAAAGGCGTTTTGCCAAACCTCGAGTCCAATAGTGCGCGTGGAGTTGAGCGGCCCCCCTTGGGTAAGTACAAAGATATTCTCCATCGCCTTGAATCCGGCAATGAACACGCCCAGGAGATTGATGAGAATCAACGGCTTGAGTCCCGGCAAAGTGATATGCACGATCTTGTGCCACCAGTTAGCGCCATCCAGGTCAGCTGCTTCATACCGGTCTTCACTGATATTCTTTAGCGCGGCCAGATACAGAATCGAACCTGGCCCGGCGCCCGCCCAAATGCCCGGGATGACCACTGCGAAGATCGCCAGGGATGGATTTCCCAGCCAGTCGTTCACCACCGGCCAAGCCTCCCACCCCATCAAGTGCCGGAATGGATTGATGACATGCTCGATAAACGGTCCAAAGATGACGTTCAAAAGACCCTGATCAGTCTTGTCGTAGAACTGCTTCCACAAGAACGCGATGACAATGGACGAAGTCATCGCGGGAAGATAGAAAACGGTTCGGAAAAACACCTTTCCCCTGGGGATTTCGTTTAGGGCGAGAGCCAGAAAGATCGGGAGGAAGAATCCAATGACGATCAGAAGAAACACATACAGAAAGCTGTTGTAGAGGGACTGATAAAACACCGGCTGGCTGAATACGCCAATGAAGTTATCCAAGCCCACCCACTTCGCTCCCTGGGTGATTTTGTAATCTTGAAAGGCGATCGTCAATCCACGAGCCAGCGGATAGTAAGCCCAAACGAGAATGCTCAGGGCCGCCGGTGCCAAGCAAATGGCCATGAATGTGTAGATGCGGGAGCGTTTAGACCCGGCAGCAATCCGCTCATCCACATACTGCTGATTCCTGATTGCTTTCCGAATCGCAAACCCCGCCCAGGTCGCCGCCAACAGGATAAGCGCGGTTAAGATGCCAAAAGCCCAGATCCGCTGTTTGGCCAAAACCTCCGGCGGGATGTATCCCAGGAGCTTTTGGTTCATGTCCTTTTCGGTCGCGACCAGTATCTCGTGCACGTTTTTGCTGGGATCGAGCCTGGCGGTGTCGAGCGCCTGGTCGAGCACGGTGTAAATTTGCTGGCAGTTTTTCCCGTAGGGTTCCGGATGCCCAGTTTTGAAGAGCTCGTCATTCGCCTTCACGTAGCTGGAATCGACCTCCGCGAGATACTCCTGGTAGCCAAACTTCTTCAGCCAGGTGGGGTTGACGAGGTTGCCCATCCCCAATTCGACCATCTTGTCGGTATTGATCCGGGCGGCGTCATCTCCGGCAAAGAACTTAATGAACTTCCAGCACGCCTCTATTTTCTTGGGATCAGTCACCTGGGAGTTGATGGCCCACATACCGGCATTAATTTCGTTGCTCGTCCCGGCGGGACCGGCGGGTAGGGCGCTAACGCCGATAAGGCTTGGAGAGAGATCGCCGTTGTTCTGGAGCACTACATCGTTGGTATAGGCGAACCACATCGAAGTGTTGCCCATGCGGACGTCGTCGCCAAACTTCGCGCTGACGGCAGCCGCGGGTCCAACGATCTCGCCCTTCTCGTTTTTCCACTTTTCAACGACCAGTTTCTTGAAGAAGTTAACAGCAACTTCGGCTTCCGGTGAATTTATTCGCGACTGCCAAATGCCGCTTTCGGTGGGAGCGACGACTTCTCCACCGGCTTGGTAAAGGAAGTTCTGCCAGTGGTATCCAGGTGGGGTGGAAAAGATGAAACCAAACCTTCCCTTTTGAACCTGACTCAGTTTCTGGCAGTAGCGATAAAACTCATCCCAGGTTTTAGGAGGCTTGCTAGGGTCTAGACCTGCGGCTTGAAAGTGGTCTTTTCGATAATAGAGAGCCACCGCTACTTGGAAAAAAGGGATCGCATAGATTTTTCCGTCGTAACTGGTGAGGACCTTTTTAACCGTGGGGTTCACCCGTTCCATCACGCCGGGGTCCCGAGCGATTAAGTCATCCAGCGGCCGAGCAAAACCCTGCTCCAAGAACGTGTAGTACTGGCGGAAGTTGACATAAAACAGGTCTGGAGCTTTGTCCCCCGCCATCGACATCAGGAACATGTTGTCGGCCTGGTTACCGTCGGCAAGCGAAAGCCCACCAGCGTTGACAACCCGAATTCCTGGATTCCGCCGGTGGAACTCTTCGAATACTGCCCGGCGAACCTGAGTTGTGGTGGCCGTAGCTTCTTTCGGCGGAATTCCATAACCGCTACCCGCCATCATCCGAATCTGGATTTCTTGGGCGGAGATCAGCGCCGATGCGATCAGCAAGCTAGCGGTAAAAAGGAGTCTTCGCATCGATCTGTGTTATTGTAGCCGGGGCGTTTCGGGAATCCATTTTTCTGACGTTTGAGTTCGGGTTCTCATAACTTCCAAACAACTGGCTTGTATCATGCTGCCATGCGCGCGCTCCTGGTGGAAGACGATCGAGAAATCGCGGCTCAGATCGCCGACGCCCTCAAGCGCGAGCGGTTGGACGTAACTGTCGCCACCGACGGCCAGAAAGGGCTTGAGGAGGCGCTTAGTCGCAGTTATGGATTGGTGGTCCTCGACGTCATGCTTCCCAAACGTGATGGATGGGAGATTTGCGATGAAATTCGGCAGTCAGGCATTACGACTCCGATTCTTATGTTGACCGCCCGCGACTCCGTGGACGACCGCGTAAAGGGCTTGGAGGGAGGTGCGGACGACTACCTCGCCAAGCCATTCGATGTCCGAGAATTAACCGCCAGAGTGAGAGCGCTTCTGCGGCGCGACGCCGTTCATAGAACCGGCAAAATCGACCTGGACGACCTTGTCATCGACACAAACGCCAAGACTGTCGTCCGGGGCGGAAATGAGGTTAGGCTAACTCCCCGCGAATACAGTTTGCTGGTCGCCTTGGCGAGGAACGAGGGCCGGATTCTGACTCGGGAGGTGATCCTGGAGGACGTTTGGAACAACGAAGAAAGCCTGGATAATACGGTCAATTTTCACATCACCTCCCTTCGGAAAAAGGTCGACCTACCTGGGCTCAAAAAACTCATACATACGGTGCATGGATTTGGATACACCCTCCGCCGATCTGGAGGTGCCGACTGAGGTTCAACACCCGCTCCTTGCGGTTCCGACTGACGCTTTGGAACGTCGCTATCTTGGCAATCGCACTCATTGCTTTCGGAGTGGGAATGCTCTACATCAACCGGGCGAGGGTGTCGGCGGAAATCGATCAGGAGTTGATGGAGCGTGCCACCCGGTCGCGCCGTCCGCCGAACTCTCCTGGACCGCCACCGGGCTTTTTTTCCGGACAGATGGGCGAAGGCGGGCCGATCGAGCCACCGAGAGGCCAGGGTTTCCCGAGACAGCGGCCTCCGGGTATGGACACCGAGCAATTCCGGATAGCGGATCTTCGCCGTCCACGCCACTTCGACATGGAATTGAATCCCATTTCGGAGACGGGCGACGTTCCTTTTGATCGGGTTGCGGCAAGAAATGCGCAACGCATGCACCACCCGATTTACAGCAACGGCAGCTATGAAGGTGAGCCGATCCGGATTCTGAGTCTGCCCTGGAACGGACCCGACGGGCCATTCGCTATTGTGCAAGTTGCTCGAGAGACTAGAGACCTCGATCGACTCCTCCATGCCCAATCCCTAACGTTAGCGATTCTGCTGCCCATTGCCATCGGTTTAGCCGCCATTGGCGGGTTCTTCCTTACCGAGCGGGCGATGAAGCCCATTGCCCAAATGCAGCGGTCCGCCGAAACGATCTCTGGCGCTAACCTAAGCCAACGACTGTCGGTTTCTGGCGACGATGAGTTTGCCCAACTCGCTCAGACATTCAACTCCATGATCGGGCGGCTTGAAGGTTCATTTAGGGACTTGCAGCAAGCTTACGAGCATCAGCGACGATTCAGCGCGGACGCTTCGCATGAGTTAAGGACTCCACTGACCCGGCTCAAATTGGCGACCAGTTCCGCCCTCCGGCCGAAAGCAACAAGCGAGGAGCGCCTGAAGTCGCTGCAAATCGCGGACCGGTCGGCCGAGTCCATGATTCGGCTGATCAATCAACTCCTTCTACTCGCCAAAGCCGACGCTGGCCAACTTGCTTTCCAACCGAAGAAATCCGATCTGAGAGTCCTGGCGAGCGAGGCTCTGGATTCAGTCGAGTTTTCGGAGAGCGTGAAGGTCGAAACTGAATTTCCAGAATCGGCGGTATATGCGGAGGTCGACGAAGACGCAGTGAAACGTGTGGTTATCAATCTCTTGGAGAACGCGGCTCGATACACGAGAGGATCGATCCTGCTACAAGTGGCGGCGATGCCCGGACCGTCGATTGCAGTGTCGGACAATGGAACGGGTGTTTCCAAGGAGAATCTGAACAGGTTAGGAGAAAGGTTCTTCCGCGTAGAAGGTGCCCGCGATGCCGCAAGCGGCGGTACTGGTCTTGGACTTGCAATTTGTAAGACAATCGTCGAGGCTCACGGGGGAACCTTGACGATAGATAGCGAAGAGGACAAAGGAACGCGAATTTTGGCAATTTTCAAAGAAAAATTCGTTGCCGACCCAAATCAAACAAATTCCTCATAAAAGAATCTTATAACGGTGTGTAGAGCCGTCCGGAAGACCGGCCGGCAGAGGTAACCATGAACATGAAACTCTTAGCCATTGCCGCCGCAACCGCGGTTTTCGGCCTGGCGATCTCGCAGCAAGCTGGTCCTCAAGGCGGCGGATTCGGTCCACCGCAGGGGCCTGGTCAGCACGGTTTTGGTCCCGGTGGACCGGGAATGGGCCCGGGCATATTGCAGGGACCGCGCCTCCTAATGAATCCAAGTGTGCAGAAGGAGCTCAATCTGACCAACGAGCAGCGTGAGCAGACCGCTCGATTAATGCCTCAGCGAGGTCCGGGAGGGCCTGGCGATCGACCAGGATTTGGTGGCCCCGGCGGACCTCCTAATGGCGGTCAAGGCGGAAATCGCGGCGGCCAAGGTGGACCTCCTAATGGTGGCGGTCAAGGTGGAAACCGAGGCGGACAAGGCGGACCTCCGAATGGTGGCGGACCGGGATTCGGACCTCCGCAGGGTGGTCCTCCGAACGGTGGCCCAGGCTTCATGCGCAATGACCGGCAGGGGCAAGAAATGGAGAAGAAAATTCAGGAGATCCTGAACGATTCCCAGTATCGACGCTACCAGGAGATCAGCTTGCAACAGCAGGGCGCGATGGCCATTCTCCGACCCGACATCAGCGAAAAACTAGGCATCACCGACGATCAGCGGCAAGAACTGCACGAGATCATGATGTCCAACCGCCCGCCAATGCCTGGACCTGGAGAAGGTCAGCGCATGGATCCCGAGCAGATGCACAACATGATGATGAAGCATCAGGAAGAACTCAACGCCAAGATCCTTGCCGTCCTGACCGGTCAGCAAAGATCGAAGTGGAACTCCATGCTCGGCAAACCCTTCAAGATCGAGCACCCGCAGGGTAGACCCGGTTTCGGGGGACCTGGCGGACCCGGTGGTCGAGGCGATGGTGGCCGTGGAGGCCAAGGCGGAGGAGGCTAAGCCTTTTCCCAAAATTAGAAAGGCCGCCGAGAATCAACTCGGCGGCCCTTTTTTTAGTCGTCCAATCTCCACCACTTCTTAATGAACTGTAGGTAGATGGCGTGTCGGTCCCGAGTATTCATGTCGCCGCCCATTCCGTGGCCACCGGTCGGGTCGAGCGCCAACTCCACAAGGTCGCCCTTTCCGTATTGAAGCAGCTTCCGATAGACCTTCACCGTGTCCTGGAATAAAACATTGGTGTCCTCCATTCCATGCAGGAGCATCAGCGGAGACTTGAGGTTCTTTGCCAGGTTCGTCAGGGAGTACTTATCGAGATCTTCGGGTTTGCCGATGCGGGACGTCCCAATCACGCCGCCTGAATACCAATTGTTGTAGTTCTGCCACTCGGTTGGCCCGGCGCCGGCAATCCCAAGGGTGAATACATCCGGAGCGGTGTACATGCACATTTGGGTTTGGAATCCACCAAACGACCAGCCGTTCACTGCCACCTTCTTGGGGTCGACATTATAGTTCTCGATCAGATACTTCACGCCGTCCGACAGGTCTTCGACTTGGGCGACGCCCGGGGCATCCCAGTTCGCTTTGCCGAATGCGGTGCCGTAACCGCTCTGGCCGCGTGGGTCGATGGTAACCGTAACGAATCCGTATTTCAGGGTCAAGTATTGGTTAAACAGGTACGCCGTGGAGTTGAAGGATCCATCAACGACTGAGCGATCTGAACCTAGCGGTCCGCCATAGACATAAATCATCAACGGCCGCTTGGTCTTCTTCGACTTCAAGTCCTTCGGAACGAACATAAATCCGTGGATGGTTTGGCCGTGGCGATTCTGGTAGGTGAACAATTGCGGCTTGAGCCGGTTCACCTTCTCAAAATCCTCCTTGCGGTGAGATTCGGTGAGATCCATCTCTTTGCCACCAGTGGTCGGTACCAAGTACAACTCGCCCATGAGATTCCAGTTGGCAAACCGTACCGCCGCCTCGGACTGGTCATGGTTCAAGTTGACGGTGTCCCCATAGTTGCCCGCTTGCCCGGTAAACTTGGTGTAATCGCCGGTGGACATGTCGACTTTGTACAACTGCATTTGCGCGGGGCTGTCCTTACCCGAACGGACAAATAAGGTCTTTCCGTCCTTCGACAACTCGATGGGATAAGTCTCGAAGTCGCCCTTGGTGATCTGGGTTTCGGTTTGGGTGTTGGGATCAATCGACCAAGCTTGCCGGAATCCACTGTTCTCCAGCATACAAATGACCTTGGTGGAGTCCGGTGAAAAGAAGGGCGACGCCAGGCTGGGCGAGCGATGCTCTCCGTCATGGCCTGTCTTGTAAATCTGCTTCAGTGTTTTGGTTTCGGCGTCGGCCACCCAAAATGCCAACTCCTTCTTGGTGCGCTTCCAACTGGCAAACACAAATTGCTTCCCGTCCGGCGACCACGGTTTGGAGTTAACGCTGGTTTCCTGGTACTCGTCTCCGCCAGGGAATTTCCAAACCTCCCAGGGCTTGCCATCATTCCTGGGATTGGCTTCAGGATCGTCGTTCAGGTCGTATAGATAGACGTAGCTTTCTTCGTTGAATTTATCGTCGGCAACACCTCGAGGCGCCTTTTTCGCCTCCGCAAACCGGTTCCGGTAAACGATGTAATCCACCTGCCTATCCGGAGCGATGGAGCGGCCGGTGAAGATAACCAGCCTGTCGCCCGCCGGCGAAATCATGTACCCCTGCAACGGCATGTTGTTGGGGAGTTCTGGATTTAATTGCCGTACAACGGGGCTGTTGAAACTGCAGTAATAGACGCCATCTCCGCGCCGATAATAGAATCCTTGATCTTCCTTTGCATATTCGGGTTGGGACTCGGCATCTCGCGTCTGGGTCAGTCGTGAGGGGCGAGCGTCGCCGATCTTCATCCGATAGATATCGCCCTTGTAGGTGAACAGCATTTCATCGCTTTTCTTGGCCCATTCGAAGCCGGAGATTCCGGGATAACTGGGCAGCGGCTCTTTGCGATCTTCCGCCTCTTTCTTCTTCTTCAGCGTCCATTCCCGATACTCCAGGTCGGACATTCGGTCAGCCCGGTCGAGCTCCTCGTCTTCAGTTTTGTAGCGCTCGATGGCCTTGGGAATGTCCCGGTCGAACGGCTTCATAAGCTCTATCGAAGTCAGCTGCGTGGATTTTCCAGACTGAGTGTCATAGACCCAGATATCCATGGAGTGCGCCTTGTATGGATTCCAGAGATAGGCAAGGTAACGGTCGTCGTGCGACCATTCCATCCCCACCGCTGACTTACCGGTAAATGGCCGCCGGGGATACAGATCGTCGAAACTCGGGGCAGGTTGGGCAGATGCAACCTGCACGAAGAGGCATGCGAATACGAAAAGCGAGGACTTGAGATTCATGGCAGTCTACGAGCGAAGGACGCCCAAGTCCATTTATACGGTTTTCGGGCAGGAAATATCACCCGTTGAGCGAATTGCCTGAGGTGGTTTGAATGGGTATTGTCCAGTTTTGACAATTCCAAAAGAAAACTTCACTTTTAGTGTAGCTTTTGGTAGACTGACGTCAACATGAGGCGAGCGGAATTGTTAAACGGCCGGGAAGAAAAGATGGCAAACGAGGGAATCGAGGCAAGAGAGAGGGCGCTCCAGGTTGCGCTGGGGCAGGTGGAAAAGGCATTTGGCAAGG
>DATFHI010000052.1:0-10183 GCA_035248525.1 Fimbriimonadaceae bacterium
AAATGACGCTGAGCGGTCAGGTGCTCCCGGTCGGCGGGATTAAAGAGAAGGTTTTAGCCGCCCATCGCGCAGGTGTCGACACCCTAATCCTTCCGGACCAAAATGAAAAGGACTATCTCGAAGACGTTCCTGAGGAGATCAGAGCCAAATTGAAGGCACACTTTGTTAAGCAAGCCGATCAGGTTTTGAAGCTCGCGTTGGAAAAGTCGGCTACTTAAACACGGCTACGGTAACCCCGGCCCCGCCCTCTCCGGGTTCGCCCTCGCGGAAAGATTTCACATTTCGATTGGCCCGAAGTCTCTCACGGGTCAGGCCGCGGAGAATGCCTTCGCCCTTACCGTGAACGATGCGGACGCTCGGCAAGCCGGCTAGAACCGCATCGTCGAGGAATCGGTCCAGTTCGTCCATCGCATCCTCGGCCCGTGTGCCTCGAAGGTGGATCTCCGTAGCGGCGGATTGGGCACGCTGCAGCCCAAGGTTTGCCCGCGGCTTCTGGACCGACTCCGTAGGCGCAACCGGAACAAGCTGGCTCGTTTTGACCGTCATCTTGAGCGGTCCGATTTGGACTTGGGCCTTGCCCGATGAGGGATCGGAAAGCAAAACTCCAATTTGGGGATAGCCTTCGATCTTGATGCTCATTCCGGCCTTCAGTTCAGTGTTTGGCGTGGTCGAAGGCTTTGCCGGTTTCGCCTGGAACTCGTTGGCGAAGTCCTGACCCACCGATTGCAATTCCTTGAGTCTGGTCCGCGCCCGTTCGGCTACCTTTTGGTCAGTTCCCGCTCCCTTCAACTCCTCAAAAATCTCCGCCGCTTCCAAGCGAATCTGCCGCAAGGCTTCTTCGATCAGCCCCTTCGCCTGCTGATTGGCGTTGCGACGGATGGCGTCGGCTTCTGACAGCTTCCTTGCGGCTTGCTCCTCTCGCGATTTCAACTCCGCGGATCGCCGGTCTGCCTCGCTCTGCGCCTTTCGCGCTCGCTTCTGGGCGGTGTCCAACTCCTCGAGCATCGCGGCAAGGTCCAAATGCTGTTGCCCTAACCCTTCCTTTGCGCCGTCCACCACTGACTTGGGAATCCCGTACCTCTCGGCAATCCGCAACGCGTGGCTTGCTCCGGGGGCGCCCAGAATCAATCGATAGGTCGGGCGCATGGACTTGGCGTCAAATTCCATCGCCGCGTTGGTAAACCCAGGTGTCGAATAGGCAAATGCTTTCAATTCCCCGTAATGGGTGCTGGCTAAAATTACAGCTCCCTTGGCGTGCATTTCCATCAAAATCGATCGCGCCAATGCCGCTCCTTCCGCGGGGTCGGTACCGGCGCCGACTTCATCCAGGAGCACCAGCGAACCAAACTGGAGCGACTTCAGCGCTTCGGCGATGTTCTTCACATGTCCGCTGAAGGTGGATAAGGATTGCTGCAGACTCTGTTCATCGCCGATGTCCGCCCAAATCTGGGTGAATGGACCAAACCGCACGTCGGTTGCCGGAACGAACATCCCCGCCTGCAGCATCGCGGCAAACAGTCCAACGCACTTGATTGCAACCGTCTTGCCGCCGGTGTTTGGTCCCGTGATCAGGACGTTTCCATGCCGTCCCCCAACCGCCAAATCCAACGGAACGGCAGTTTCCGGATCAAGCAACGGATGCCGTCCGCGCTGGATCTCCATGGAATGAGCTTCGGCTGGCCGGGGCGCCGTGGCCTTCATGTCGTAAGCCAATCTCGCTTTGGCTAGAACCAGATCCAACTCTGCCGTCCGCTCGATCGCGGGGATAACCTCGTCCGCCACTCCCGCGACCTTGCCGCTCAGCGACCAAAGAATCTTCTCGATCTCCTCTCGCTCGGCCGACTCCGCTTCCCTTAACCGATTGCCAAGCTGGAGCACATCCTCCGGCTCCAAATACACCGTTTGACCGCTCGCGCTGGTGTCGTGAACGATTCCCTTGATCTTTCCTTTGTTTTCCGCCTTGAGCGGGATCACGTAGCGGCCATCGCGGATCGTGTAAATGGGGTCGGAAAGCAAATCCCGCCGGCTGCCGGTGGTGTAGCCCTGAATGGTTTCCAGGATTTTCGAGGTCAATGATCGCTTCTTCTGGCGAATCGCAGCCAATTGGGGCGCGGCTGAATCCTTAACGTCGCCATTTGGTTCCAGGGAATCAAAGATCGACTCCTCGAGTCGGGGGTGCTCAGGCAGCCACTCCACAAACTTCCAAAGTCGGGAAAAGTCCGATTGGAGCGGTTTGATCAACGACTTGACCTCTCGCATCACTGACATCGCATCGGCAATTGCAAACAGCTCTTCCCCATTTCCCATCCCGCCCTTGCCAATGCGCCGCAAAGCATCCCGGAAATCGCGGACACGGCCCAAAGATGGAACTGAATGGCGGGCGATAAGCTCATGCGCCTCACGGGTTTCATCCAGCAGGGTGGATACAACTGCCGAATCCATGCTTGGCTCCAGCTCCAGCGCCAACGACTCGCCGATCGGCGTCTCGCATTGCCTTGCGAGCCGAGTTCTAACCTGCGGGTATTCGAGGACGCGGAGTGCGTGATCCACACACTTATTGTGCGTGGACGAAGCTTCGTTAGTCTGGGCCATTAATCCTCAATATCTGAAGCGACATTGATTTCTGGAAGCGTAGACTACATTTATGCTCGTCAGCTTGATCGCATTTTCAGCCTTACTTGCCCCGCAGACGGTGGAGCTCACCCCAACCGATGACATATGGGTTTATCCGCATGCCGGCGATCCGCAAACAGACGAATTCCTGCGAGTCTGGGGCACCACCGGTCAGGCCGTTTCGGGCGATCCGGCGGCAGCCGAAGAGTACGGATACAGCTACCTGCGTTTCGACATTTCTAAACTTCCAAATAAGAAACCCACCTCGGCAGAGTTGGTACTGACGCACATTCCCGATCCGGGCTGGCAGCCGGCCGACTCCAAAGCCGCGCCTCTGGAAGTCCGACTGTTGAGCAAAGATTTTACGGAGAAGACATGGGACTACGGAAAGGCAAAGGACATCTTCCCGCCATCCGGCAAGGGCGCGGTGGTTGCGACCACTTTCGCAGAAAAGGTCGAAGCCGGTAAGCCGGTCGTTTTCAGAGTTGAACTTATGAAGGATGCGGATAAGTTCAAACTGACAGGAAACACGATCAACCTGGCCCTGACATCCGCGATCGACCCCGCCAACATCGGGAACCGAGCGGTTTACAAGTTCTATTCGAAGGACACCGCCAAGGCCGAACTCCGACCAAAGCTGATTTTGAAGTTTCCCGAGAATTAACGGACGGTTTGACTCCGAAAGGCGGCGTGGATCGCCCGGACGATGTTCCGAAGGTTATCGAGTTCAGGCATCTTCCCTTTTTGCGAAAATGGATTGTCGTACATGTACGTCCGGTAGCGTCCAGGCTGGGCGAATTCGACTACATAGCTCACGCCGTCCAGCATCGAGTTCTTCGGACCGTCTAACGACTCAAAATCCGGCAGCGTGGAAATCTTTAAATCCTCGAGCGACTTCCAAAATTCCGGCCACCCCATTTTTGGCGGCTTGAACTCCACCAAATAATTCTTTGCTTTCCAATCCTTCCTTCCCGGCTGAGCAGGTTGGATCCACCAACCCCGGATGCCGGCGGAGTCCTTCCGGAATCGATAACCCTCCAGATAGGTCAGTCCAAACCCTTCCCAAATTCGGATCTCGGTCACCCCGCTAGCGACTCCTTTCTTCTGCAGATTCGGCAGGCCGCTAAGCGCCGTGCGACCGACGATGCTTTGGGTGTCGGTAGCCTCACCGAAGAAAATCGCGGGCCAGGATGCTTTGGGGATATCCAATGTGCCGGGGGCCTGGGCAATTGCTGTTCCAATGAGGATGGTTAAAAGCATCTGGTTTTCTGACGAACAAGGTACTGGATGAATACGGAGCTAAAACTCAATTATCCGACGCGCGATCTCAAAGAAAATCACCAACCCCGTCGCATCGCAAAACGTGGTGATGAACGGCGCGCTCATTACCGCTGGATCGATGTTCAGACGCTTCGCCGCAAGTGGAAGCAAGCTGCCAATCGTCGTCGCCCAGAGAATAATCGCCGGCAACGCCAAACCGACAATCAAGGAAATCTGCGGTCCGCTACCCCACCCGAAATAAGCCCGGACATAACCAATAATCCCCAACGTCACCCCAATCATGGACGCCACGGCGAACTCCCGACGCAGAATCCGCAGCGCATCCCGAGTTCCGACTTCCCCAATCGCCAATGCGCGGGTGATCGTTGTCGTAACTTGAGAGCCAGAATTTCCTCCCGCTCCGATCAGCAGGGGAATGAAAATCATCAATTGCGCCAATACGGTGGTCCCTCCGGAAGTCGCCTGGTGGGTGTAGTGCCGCAGCACCGCGCCGGTGAAGAACTCCGCGACGAATAGCACGACCAGCCACGGCAACCGTCGCTTGACCAATTGGAAAACGCTGAGGGAAAGGTAAGCCTCGGCATCGCCCGAGACGCCGCCCAACTTGAGGACGTCTTCGGTGTCCTCTTCCCGAATAACCGCTTGCGCGTCGTCGCCCGTAAAAAGGCCAACCATTCGGCCCCGCCGGTCCAGTACGGGCAGCGCGTAGAAGCCGTATCTCGCCATGCGACGGGCCGCTTCCTCCGCCGACTCATAGGCGTCGGCCGTGACTGGCTCCCGGTTCATCAGCTCCGCCGCGGTCTGATCCGGCAGCGCCCGAATCGCCCGTCTTAGGCTGAAAATTCCCAGCAGATGGTGGTGGGAATCGAGGACATAGATGTCGTTCACCGTCTCGTACTTCTCTTCTGAGGAGAGCCGGATGTCCTTCAGCACCATCGCCATCGTCGTCTCGGGAGCGACTTCGAAGAACTGCTCGGTCATCATCCGGCCGACCGCGT
This sequence comes from Fimbriimonadaceae bacterium, assembly GCA_035248525.1. Lineage (GTDB taxonomy): Bacteria > Armatimonadota > Fimbriimonadia > Fimbriimonadales > Fimbriimonadaceae > 55-13. The sequence goes on from DATFHI010000052.1 coordinate 4,893, forward strand.
CCTCCGGATAATCCATTAGCCGGCGAATCTCCTCCGCGTCTTCCGGCGGAATGATCTCCAGCAGATCGTCGAATCGCTCCGGCCCAACCTCCTCGCGGAAATCGAGCGCGTCGTCCATCGGCAAGACGTCCAGGTAATGGGCCAGGGTGGTGTCGGGAAGTTGCCGGGCAATGGCCCTCGAGGTTTCGGTGGGCAACTCGATGAGAACGTCCGCCGCCTGGTCGTCCTCCAATCCCTGCAAGATCACCAGTGCTTCATCGAGGGTAAGCCTAACCAGCGCATCGGCGAGGTCCTCCGGGCGTTCGTCCGAAAGCTGCTCGCGGATGGCGTCGGGATTATTAACTCGGGCAAGCGATTCAAGCTGCTCGACGAAATTAAGCTCATCGGTTCGCATGGCGGCAAATTCCTATCTGGTTGCCGGGGCGCATCGTGCAGGGACCCTGGCTTATTGCACCGCCACACCGATGGTGAGACGGCCCCTTAACGTTCGGGAAGTTCCATCTGTTTTGGGAAGGAAGCATCGACGCTGCGCGCCAATGCTTACCGTATTATGTCATCTTCGGTAAAAGAAAGTAAAGGGAAGCCTAAAAAGTTCCACGCTTATATTCAAGTTGGATATTGATCTCGAACAATCTAGCTTTTTCGCCGATTTTCGCGGTATTTCGGTGTTTATTTCATCGAAAACCAGATTTAAACAGACAGCGCAGGTTCCTTTCACTTGCAGACACTTCGGAAGACAATTTGGCATTGATGCTCTTCGACCACATCGCGGCATGGTATCGAGATGCAGAGCACCGTCCCATCTACGAGCGCGTCGGCACAAACCCAAGGGCGACATTCACCAACCGCTCCGAACTCTCTAAATACTGGCACCAAGTGATGTCTTCGCCAAACTGAGCCGGATCGGTATTCTGGGTCGGTGCTGGAGACGTTTCGCGATCACCTGGAACAAACGGGGCTGATCCCGCCCGGGCTGCGGGTCCTGGTGGGTTATAGCGGCGGCGCGGACTCCACTTGCCTCCTCCACCTGATGCACTGCGCCGGGATCGATGTGGTCGCCGCCCATCTGCACCATGGCATGCGACCGGAAGCCGACGAGGAGTTGGAAAAGTGCGCGGCATTTTGCGACTCGCTGGGAATTCCGTTCGTATCCGGCAGATCGGACGTCCCCAAAATGGCGGCGGATTTGAAAATTGGGTTGGAGGAGGCTGGCCGTGAGGCCCGGTACACCTTCTTCCAGCAGGCGGCGTTTCAGTTGGAATGCCCTTTGATCGCCACCGCCCACACCAAGTCCGACCATGCGGAAACCATCTTGCTGAACCTGGCCCGGGGCACCGGCATGGCCGGGCTTGCGGGAATCCCAGCCCGTCGGGAAAACATCGTGCGTCCACTGCTTTTCGCCACCCGAGAGGAGACGCGCGCCTACTGCGAAGCTCACGACTTTTGGTTTCACGAAGATCCGGCAAACTCCGACATCAGCTTTTCTCGCGCCCGCATCCGCCACCGTGTGCTCCCCGACCTCCGAGCTATTAATCCCGGAGTGGAAACGGCTTTGGATAGGTTGAGCAGCCTGGTGGATGAGGAGGATCGATTCCTTAACGGCATGGCCGCCGCCGCGTTGGAGCAGAGCGAGATCCATCTGAACGGCCCATTGCGCTTTTTGACCCTGGACTGCGAGGCCAAGTTCAACCGGGATCAACTCGCCTCGCTTCCGCCGGTGCTCTTCCGACGCGCGGTCCGCCTTTCCGCCCAAGCATTGGGAGGAAAGCTCGAACGTGGCCATTTCGAGGAGATTGAGGAAAGCATCGCTGCAGGGGGCAATGGATCAGTAACCGTCGAAGGCGGCGATGTGGTGATCGAGTGGAAAGAGGATTCCATCCACGTCCGCCAAGTCCGCCCAACGCAAACCTACCGTTATGCATTGACCGTCCCAGGTGAAACCATCAGTGACGAATTCGGGTGGCAGTTCACTGCCCAAGAAACTCGTAACCATACGCCGCAGAATCGCCGCGATTTGTGCGTGCAACTCCCCAAAAGTCAGATCAAAGGCAGCCTCTATTTTCGATCTGCCCAGCCCGGCGACCAACTCCGGCCCCTGGGCTTCGGTGGATCGCGGAAGTTGAGCGACCTGTTCGGTGAGGCCAAACTCACGTTGGCGGCTAGGGCAAGACTCCCAATTTTGTGCGATTTTGTGGGGCCGCTCTGGGCGCCTGGAGTCTGCCTGGATAACCGCATGGCGAACCTAGGTGACGAAGAGATCGCAATTCAGATTCAATTTGGTCCGGTAATCGGGGACCCAAGCCATAATAAAGAAACGTGCGTCTAAATGTAAACGTACCGTAAGAGACAGAGACGCTATGCGTCTTGTCGGAGAAGACTTGAGTAAAGCTGCCAGAACATTTTTATTCCTTGTAATCGCGGTTGTGGTTCTCATTTTGGGAATGCAATTGGTCACAGATCCCAACGGCCTCAGCATCATGCGGGGCGAGCAACCGCGCCAATTGGCGGCGACCGACTTGTTGCAAGCGGTCAAGAATCACGAAATCAAGAGCGGTAAGTGGCAACTGGACAAAATTACCGGCGAATACGCTACAACTGGAAAGCCGTTCGAAGCGCTAGTCGGCACACGCGAGAGTCAAACTGCCCAAATCTTTGTCGATACATTCGACCAGAGCGGCGCCAAGTTAGAATTTTTAAGCCCGCCTCCAATCTCCAACATCATTGGCATTCTGTCGGTCATCGCATTTCCGCTGATGATTGGCCTGATGATCTGGTTCCTCGTTCTGCGACCGGCTCAAATGGGCGGTAACCAAGCCCTGAACTTCGGTCGAAGCCGAGCCAAGCGGGTGGGTGAAACCGGTCCCAAGATCACATTCGACGACGTTGCCGGTATCGAAGAAGCCAAGCAAGAGCTCTACGAGATTGTCGACTTCTTGAAGAACACCAAGAAATATGCCGCGTTGGGAGCAAAGATTCCCAAGGGAATCCTGCTGACGGGCCCTCCCGGTGTCGGTAAAACCCACCTTGCCCGGGCAATTGCCGGCGAGGCGGGAGTTCCGTTTTTCCATATCTCCGGTTCCGACTTCGTCGAGATGTTTGTCGGCGTTGGCGCGGCCCGCGTCCGAGATCTTTTTGAGACGGCCAAGGCGCACCGCCCGTCCCTCATCTTCATAGATGAAATCGACGCGGTCGGAAGACAGCGCGGCGCTGGACTCGGCGGAGGCCACGACGAGCGCGAGCAGACCTTGAACCAAATGCTCGTGGAGATGGACGGTTTCGATCCGAACTCGGGGGTCATCCTCATCGCTGCCACGAACCGGCCCGACGTATTGGACCCCGCGTTGCTGCGGCCGGGCCGCTTCGACCGACAGATTGTAGTGGATGCGCCTGACCAAAATGGACGCCAGGCGATTCTTAAGATCCACGCCAAAGGCAAGCCGCTGGAAACCACCATCGATTTGGAAACCTTGGCCAGGCGAACTCCCGGATTTACCGGTGCGGACCTCGCCAATATGCTCAACGAGGGCGCGCTGTTAGCGGCTCGCCGTGGGCACTCCCGCGTGCAGCAAGAGGACCTCGACGAAGCGCTCGACCGCGTAATCGCAGGTCCGCAACGCAAGAGCCGCATCATGGACTCCAAGGAGCGGGAAGTCATCGCTTATCACGAGGCGGGACACGCCGTGATCGGCGAATTGCTGGAGAACTGCGATCCGGTACATAAGGTTACGATTCTTCCCCGAGGCATGTCCCTGGGTTCGACCTGGCACGTTCCGGAAGCCGACAAGTTCCTGGTTAGCAAGGACGAGTTGATGGACGATGTCACGGCATTGCTCGGCGGACGAGTGGCCGAAGAGATCGTTTACTCCCGAGTGTGGACCGGCGCCTCTAACGACTTGGAGCGGGTCACCCGGATCGCGCGAGCCATGGTCTGCGAATATGGCATGAGCGAAAAGCTCGGAACCCTCGCCCTTGGGCGCAGAGCCCATAACCCGTTCCTTGGCCGCGATTACAACGATGAAAGGAACTACTCCGAAGATGTGGCGCGCCAGATCGACGAGGAAGTGCGGGATATCGTGGACAAGAGCCACCGACGTGCGACTGATATGCTCCTGGAGCACCGCAATCAGCTTGACGGCGTGGTCCAAGCCTTGCTCGAAAGGGAGACTTTGAACCGCGACGAATTCCTGATGGTGATGGCGGGAACGCCGTTGCCGCCGCTGGAGATCGCCCCGACCAAGCCTCATGACGAAGGCGAGGCCGAGGACAAGGAATCGGACAAGTCGCGAAAACCGAGTATCGCTCCGCCGCGATTTGAGCCCGGTCCTGCGTAAACTCCCTGAAGCGCCCAAATTCAACTGCTGGGAAGTGATATACTCACCTTCCCGGCAAGTTGGCCGAGCGATCTCTATGGACGAGAACGAGATCTACCAAAAAGGTTTTGAGTACCGCTGCAATGGTCAGTATGCCGAGGCGAAAGCCGAGTTCAACCGTTTGCTGGCGTCAAATCCGTCGCATGTAAAAGCCCGCATGCAGGTTGGTCTCATCCAAGGATTTGAGGGTGATTTCGACGGTTCCATGGCCACTCTTGCCGCGCTCAGCGCCGAAGTGCCCCACGATTTGGACGTGCGGTATGAGTTGGCAATGACTCAACTCATGTTGGGAGATTTCGACGCCGGTTGCGCCAACATCCGCCACATCTTGTCTGTGGATCCCACCCACGAGAAAGCGCTTCAGCAGTCGGCCTACTGCTAATTCTCGCCGCGCTACAGGTCTTCCGAAACCTCGACCTGGATTCCAATTGTGGAGATTACGTCGGCGACTTTGCGGCAGTCTTCTTCATTCGCCCGGTGGACTACCGACTTGCCCAGGTGGTCGATCTCCCAAGTCTCCATGTAGGCTTCTTCGGCGTCACATTCTGTGGCGATCATGAGGATCATCATGACCTCGTCGTAAGTGTTGTACTCGTTGTTGTAGACGGTAACAATGAACCCACCGCCGGTACCCGGACCGGTTACTTCCTCGAGCGGACGTTCAAGAATTCCCGGATTGCTCATTCCGCCCATTCAAGGGAGACTTCAGTCCGCACGCCCACGGTTTCGATGATCGCGGCCGCAGTCTCACATTCGGACTTATTTGCAAAGTGGACCGGCGCTTTGCCAAACGTGTGCGCTTCCCACATCTCGATGTAAGCCTCGTGCTTGTCACAACCGGTCGCCCGCATGAGGGCTTCCATGACTACGTCCATGCCGGTGTGGTCGTTGTTGAAAATCACGACCATCCATCGCCCACTT
>DATFHI010000053.1:0-4820 GCA_035248525.1 Fimbriimonadaceae bacterium
TATCGTCCTGAAAAACTGTTCTGGGCAGTCTGCCCAACCTGCGGCTACATCGATTGCACCCACGTTGGCAATGCGACCTCAGACGGCGTCGATCTTTCATGTGAACGTTGCTTGTGCTCCACCACCGTAGCCTATAGCGAACTCCGTGGCAAACTGAATTGGAAACTCGACTGCGCGGCGAGGTGGTCCATCTTCAACATCTCCGCGGAGCCGTTCACCAAGGCCTACCTTGAGCCCCACACCGGCAGTTTCCAAATCGCTCAGGCCATCGCCAAAACATTTTTCGGCGGCAACGAGGTCGTGCCCATTCAATACGGCATTGTTTCAATGAACAAAGAATTGGGTGGAAAATTGCTCGACTGCCTCCCAATGAACGTGGTACGCGAGCTGTTTTTGCGCCAAGCGAAAGCAGACCTGGATATCACCGAAGAGCGCATCGCCACCGAAGCAAATCGTTCCGAGGTTCTTCCCGGTATGACGTATGCCGAATTGGTCAAGCAGCTCTTACCGGTGTGGATTCTGGATTCCTCAGAGCTAGATCCTGATCAGCGTGAACTTTTGGTCAAAGGAATCACCTATGCCAAGCATTTTGAGCATCGCCAAATCCGCCCATATTTGCCAAACCGCGCCCACATCGAAGGGATTCCGGTCGACATCCTAAAACTCATTCAGAACGTCATTCACCAAGTTATCGTCATGCGGAATGCCCTGGGTGAGGACTACGAATCGTTCAAAGAGCCCGCAAAAGCGGCAATCGAAAGGCTCGGCGCTCAGCGAAAGGAAGTCACGCGCAATTTTCGAAGAATCATCAATCAGGATCAGGGGGTGCCGAACTCCAGGTTCCTTTTTCTTCTGCCCATGAGTTATCTCATGAACCTGGAGAGTTTGATCGACTTTTATGTGTCATCCCGATCCACAACCTTGGACCATGCCGTGGTAGAAGTACCGGCAGAACATCATCCGCAGCTAAGAATCGTCGCCGGCGACCGCCTAGCCATGGAGCATTAGAGCGTCCTATAATGCGTTGTTGCGCGCATTCACTCTGATCGAACTGTTGGTTGTGATCGCGATTATTGCGATCTTGGCTGCGATCCTGTTTCCGGTCTTCAGTCAGGCCAAGGAAGCGGCGAAGAAGGCGAATTGCCTTTCAAACTTGAGGCAAGTTGGAACTGCCTTCGTCATGTATGAAACAGATTACGACGATCGTCTCCCCGATCGACGCGACCTCAAATCAAGCCTTCCCGGTGACTATCGTCCGTGGGTTACATGGCCACCGAGCGACCCACGGGCAGGTTGGGCCGCCGTGACCTTGCAGCCATACACCAAGAATGACGATCTGTGGATTTGCCCCAGTGCTCAAGGCACCTTCCCTAACACTCTCCAAGTCCGGCAATCGATTTCATCCTTGCCCGGAGCGAAGCAAACAACCTATTGGCTATGGCGATTCGACCGACCGGATGACCCCGTGCCTCTCGACAATTTTTGGGGCAAGACCGATGACCAAGCGGTTGCGGACCTGATCGCCGCAAATAATCCGCAAGCCGGAATCCCGAATGGCGTCGCCGATGTGGAAATGGCGGTCGATCCGTATTTTCCGAAGACCATTCCAAGCACTCCGCCCGAAGTGCGAGGCAAAGCCGTCCACGCAGGTGGCCGGAACCGGCTGTTCCTGGACGGCCACGCCAAATGGCTCCGCGATATTCGCACGAACTAGCGATCTTACGGAATTCTTACACCCAACCAGAGCTCTCATATCCCCCACTTGCATCAAACAAGCTTTACTATCCTCATCTATTGCCGCAAGGTATTGGAGAGGAATATTTAAAGTGATCGCGTTTCGAAATACATTCTTCACGAACCAATCGAAACCGGTTCATTATTGGAGAGCATTGCCCCTCGGTTTGTGGGGCGGACTCGTTTCCATCTTTGAGAGAGTGCGCGACTGCTTTTCGCAGCCGTATTTGTGGGAACGAGAAGAGGATCGGTGGACTCGCAAGAGAGAACCCGTACTCTAGATGCATGCGAGGACATGTCTAATCTGAGGTTGCGAAGCAATTCGCAACCTCTTTCTTTTTCCGATCAGTGTTGCTGACCCTTGTTGGTCGGGTCTGCCATCTTGTCGCCCGGATGCCCGGGCTTCACCCGATATCCATCCTTTTGATCTCGGCTGGACTCCGGCGCGGCTGAAGCTTTTCGATCGGCTACGTCTTCTCGCATCCGCTCGTTTTTCTTGTCCTTCCGCTCTCCATCCTTTTTCCTTTCGTGAGACATATTGCACCTCTCTGCTCCTTAGACGCTAGATCTTCGTCACCAAGCATTCGCCACTTCCAGCCAAATTGCTGTCCAATAGGTGAGGACAACCATGTCAGACAACCAAGAGCGAATTCCAAATACCAGGGTCATCGAGCAGGAAGTGAAGAAACTCGATACCGAAATCGAAGACAACGCCGAGCGGAACTTGGAGCCGTTCGAAATGGACCCGGAACCAAGCAATGCGGATAACACCGCCCTGGATCCTGCGGCAAATATTCACAGTGGATCAGCGCTGGAAGACCCTATCGGGCGCACACTGCAGAATGAATCTCAAGAGGAATCGATCGACTACTATCCCGATGACGTAATCGACGAAGATCCGATTGTGGGTGGTCCGGAAGGAGTACGTAATCGGCCAGACCACGCTACGGTCATGGAAAACTTCGCTGATCCTGATGAGAACGTGATTGATAAGATCATGAATCCCGAGAGTGAATAGGATGAACTGGACAGAGAGAGAGGTCGTCCAAGAAAGCGATTGTTCCTATTAACAAAGGGGAGAGATCGAAAATCGAATTGGATTAAACCGTTCGATATTGAGATTTCTTCTTTGGAACATGACGGTTGCGGATCTTCGGATTCGCAACCTGTTTTTATGTCACATCGGTGACTTTCCAGAGATTTTCGCTTAGGAAGACCGTCCCCTCCATCTCCATAATACGCAGGGTCGCCGCCACCACATCGTTGTGCGCGTCGCCGAGACACCGTGGCGCTGTCCCCAATAATCTTCCGATTGCTTCTGTCGAAACGCCTCCCCGATGTCCGTTGATCACATCGAGCACTGCGATCTTTAATCCCACTAAACTGTTTTGCGCAGTGCGATAGGCTTCGAAAAACGCGGTCGTTTTTGCCATGGCTGTTCCCTTAGACGAAGCCAAGATTCACCGCGCTTGGATTTGCGGCGAACCTGTTTTAGAATAACTCCATGCGCACGTTCGGATGGCTGCTGGTGGGGGCATCTATCCTATGGATGCTCTTCCTCCTTCCTGCGATGCTCGACCCCGCTGGCTTGATCGGGGTACGGCAATTTCCGAGCTGGGAAATGGTCGCTTCAATCCTGGGGCCGTTATTCCTCGGGGCGGCAATCGTGGTGGCTAAGGGTAACCAGCCCTGGGTGGATAAGCCTGAAAAGATAGAAAACGACGACTTCTAAGGTCGGGTTACCACCATGATCTCGCCCATTTTCTCCAGTTTCACCTTCCAGCCTAGCTTTTGAAAAGCCTTCATGGTCGGCTTGCAGTCATTCGGATTGTCGATGGCAATCCGAATCGAAGACTCATTTGGGTGAGCTTCCAAAATGGACTTAGCAGCATATTCCGCACGATCATTGGTCATCAAATATCTCCTCGCCCCACGTGGGGCACACGGGATTTGAACTCGCAGGGAGGGTTCCGCAGGACGGAGCGATCAGTGGGAGAACTTCGGGTGTATATGCAGAATACACCCTTTTCTGATATTTCCAAGTTTGGCGGGAGAGGGCCCAAAGATTGGCTCCCCCACCACAAATTGATCGTCTATAAAAGTGAACACTCCGATAAGAAGAAAGTCAGGGCGACAGAAATGGGGTTTCCAATCTAGTAAAGGAAATTGCCAACGCCCGAGGAGATCTTCATAAGGAGCATAAAGGCTGTGGATCTTGTGGATTCGCAGCCTTTTCTACTTACCAATACATGTTCTTGTCGCCATATAAGGTTTGGATGTACGCAATCTGTCCCTGGTGATATTGGAAATTCCAAAGCGGATACTCGCAGTTCTGCTTCAGCGTTATCTCGGGTCCGCCTTCGAATGGAAGCTGGAATTTCTCCGAAAGCCGCTCCTCAGGGAAGGTCTTCAGTGCCGCAAAATAGGCGTCCAACTGCCGATTACATTCCTCTTCGCACGCCTCTGGAGTGGTCCATGAGCTGGTTTTCCGCTCCATCTCAGCCTGCGTTTCTTCGTTCCATTCTCCAAAGCCACCACCCAGGATCTGGGTAGACCAACCCGCACATTGGGCCATCTCTTTACAAATATCGAGAACCGACCGCCCAGCATCCAAGGGTTTCCAGCTCAGCTTCTCGGCCGGAACCGCCTTGGCGTACCGAAAGGCTTCCCTCGCTGCTTCGCGCGTCGGTTCGATTAAGGACTCAAGAAAATTCATCGCTTCACCTCATAGGTAGACTGACGACTACTTTATCACAAATCCTGCCGCAATCGCATGGCAACTTTCTCCAGGTGGATTAGGTAAAACCCGCACACCTGCCCCTAGGATCACAAAATGAAACTTTCGCCCATCTTAATCCTGATCGCTTTGCTCGCATTGATCGGTTGCTCGAAAACCGATCCAATGGTGGGAAATTGGCAACTCCAAATGGACCCGGCCATCACTTCCAAGTTGCCCGATAATCAAAAAATCTCGGCAAATGTTGAATTTAGGGCCGACAAGACATTTTCCGTCGACCTAAACCTCGGTTCGCGGAAGGAGCAGTTGGAAGGAACATACACCTTGGAGGGCAAGACACTGACGATGA
>DATFHI010000054.1:0-3925 GCA_035248525.1 Fimbriimonadaceae bacterium
CGGTCGTGCCCGATACTTGTACGCAATTGCCCGTCATATCCAAAAGCATTCGCGCCTGTTGGCCACGCTAGAAACGATCGATAATGGCAAGCCGATTCGCGAAACCCGAGATATCGACATGCCCTTGGTGGCTCGGCACTTCTATCACCACGCCGGTTGGGCGCAGGTGATGGATCGGGAGATGCCAGGGTGCAAACCTCTCGGCGTTTGTGGGCAAATCATCCCTTGGAACTTTCCGCTTCTGATGTTGTCTTGGAAGATTGCTCCGGCATTGGCAATGGGCAACACGGTCGTACTCAAGCCGGCCGAATTCACCTCATTGACCGCGCTTCTTTTTGCAGAGATTTGCGACCAGGTTGGCCTGCCTAGAGGCGTCGTGAACATCGTTACCGGGGATGGAGAGGCCGGTAAATTGATCGTCGACCATCCGGGCATAGATAAGATCGCCTTTACTGGATCGACGGAAGTTGGACGCATCATCCGCAAAGCCACTGCCGATACGGAAAAGAAGATCAGCCTCGAGCTTGGCGGCAAGTCGCCCTATATCGTCTTTGAGGACTCAGATATGGATTCGGCGATCGAAGGATTGGTCGATGCGATCTGGTTCAACCAAGGGCAAGTGTGCTGTGCGGGCTCCCGATTGTTAGTTCAGGAGTCCATTGCCAATCGCTTCTACGAAAAGTTGAAGTTGAGGATGTCGAGTCTGCGGATCGGCGACCCGCTCGACAAAGCGGTGGATATTGGCGCCATCGTAGATCATTCCCAACGCGAAAGGATCTGCCAACTGGTTGATCAAGGCGTACGGGAAGGGGCCAGCAAATTCCAACCAAAGTGCGACATGCCAATTTCAGGGTGGTTTTATCCACCAACACTGCTAACCGATGTCGAACCGGCTTCTACCGTCGCCCAGGTGGAAATCTTCGGGCCGGTGCTGATCTCGATGACATTCCGAACTCCTGCCGAGGCGGTTGCTTTGGCCAACAACACGCCCTATGGTTTGGCGGCTTCCGTTTGGACAGAGAACATCTCTTTGGCGCACGATGTTGCCGCCAAGGTTAAAGCTGGGACGGTTTGGATCAACTGCACCAATCAATTCGACGCTGCCTCGGGATTTGGTGGCTATCGGGAATCTGGTTATGGGCGAGAAGGCGGAAAGGAGGGACTTTTTGAATATGTCAAGTCTTCGGTGGACGAGTTTCCCAAGCTTGGTTCAAGTACTCCTGCCGCAGCCACGGGACTTGATCAGACGCATAAGTTGTTCATCGGGGGAAAACAAGTTCGACCGGATGGCGGATACAGCTTCAAAGTCGGCGGTCAAGAGTTTGCACTTGCCAACCGGAAAGATGTCCGCAACGCAGTCGAGGCCGCGTCCGCGGCATTAGGATCTTGGTCTGCGCAATCTGGCCATTCGCGTGCTCAAATCCTCTATTACTTGGCAGAGAATTTGGAACTCTCCAGGGATGAATTTAGCGTCTCGGAAGAGGAGATCAACATGTCCATCCAGGCACTGTTCGACTTTGCCGCGATGGCTGACAAATTCGATGGGCAGATTCACTCGACTCCGTTAAGGGGAGTTGTCTATACGCTCAACGAACCGGTCGGAAATCTTGCCGTTGTCCTAAACGATGCAGGACCGCTGCTTTCCCTCTGCACCGCAATCGGAGCGAATATGTCGATGGCCAATGCGCTAACGGTTGTGGCATCGCTCTCGAACCCGCTTCCTGCTGCCCTTATGTACCGATTGCTCGACTCGTCGGACGTACCAGCCGGAGTGGTGAACATCTTGACCGGCGATCCGGCTGAATTAGCTCAAACGCTAACGGACCACGAGGGAGTGGATGGCATATGGTGCTTCCGACCAGAGTGTCATGCCGACGTTCGAGAGCGATCGGCCGGGAACCTGAAGCAAGTCTGGGCGGCGGAGATGCCAAGTCCGACAGACTTGCGGACTTGGCTAAGGCATGCAACTCAGGTTAAGAACGTTTGGGTGCCGATGGGGGAGTGATCCCCCCAATGGCTAATCGGTTCCTGATGATTCGATGTGGATGAAGAACCCGTTCTTGCGAGCGAGTTTGTAGTCGTGGCCGAATCCTTTGTAACGATGGGTGCTGTAGGCTAACTCAAACCCATTGTTCTTTTGGGCGCCCCAATACTTCAAGTTATTGATGACCATCGGCTTGCCATCCGCGCCTTTAGCTCCTTCCAGCGTTATTTCACCCTTGTCGCCGAGCTTGGCGTGGCCATTATGACCGTTGCGTTCCCAAACAATCGGAGCCTCGTCCATGTTGACGCTTGCCCAGGTTACGGGATAGATCTTGCCGATAAGAAACACAATCGCCTCTTTCTCACCTTTAGTTGTGCCGGGTTCAAAGGTGATGATTGCGGACTTCATGCCCTTTGTGAAGTCGCCGCCCAGATCTCCGGAAATCCAGAATTTCTTTCCGTCCAATTTGACGTCGCCAACGTGCGCGGATTCAATTTTTACGGCGTTATTGAATTCGCACATCATTCCACCTTCGGGGGAAGTGTTGTAGTAGCAGGAGCAGAAAAGACTGCAAGAGCAGCCCTCGATGTAGTCGGCTTTGATGCTCCAGGGTTTCGCCGGCATCGATCCAGAAGCGCCCAGAATGGATGCTGCGGCCATCGTCGCAAGCAAGCATTTGGTCCATTTAATGGCTGACATGGCTTTCCTCCATTTGTCCACGGGAGCCAGCATAATTGCGTGGTATCGCAGACTAGGATATTGTACGACGGTTTTTTGGAGATGCATCATCCTTGATACAGCAAATCCACCGACCGGCAATTCTGACTTTGAGGCGGTATAATTTCGCTCAGCGCGGGTGTAGCTTAGTGGTAAAGCTCTAGCCTTCCAAGCTAGCTATGCGGGTTCGATTCCCGCCACCCGCTCCAAATTCCGCATCCTCTACCGATGTCGGTTTCTTTACATTCAGCCGTGTAGGGGCTACAATCCTTTTAGACGCGGGCGTAACTCAGTGGTAGAGTGCGACCTTCCCAAGGTTGAAGTCGCGAGTTCGAATCTCGTCGCCCGCTCCAATTCCCTCAAGTAGGGGTGGAAGTGGTGCCCAGTTGGGCCAAAGACGCAGCCTCTTCGGCAAGAGCAACCTCGATCGCGCTGCGAATCTCCACAAGTCCATGGTGGTCGACCATCTTGCGAAAATGGTGGCTGATTGCCTCCCCGGGCTCGTAGGTTCCATTTTCCAGATTCTTGAACCAATCGAAAGAGCTCTCAAATGCCGGTTCGTAACCGTTTGCCCGCAGGAACGCGAGGACGGAAATGAATGCGGTCCCTTCATTTCCGGATTCAAAGGGCCTCTTTTTCAAGAATCCAGAAACGAAGCGGGCCGCTTGGGCTAAGAGGTCAGTGCTTCCGCCGTACCCATACTGATAAAAGGTCACTTCCTCCAAGTCGGCATAGTTGAAATCTTGAGGGCTGCCGGTAACGTGCAGATTTACCCAATGGACATCCTGGACAGTGAGGTATTTGAGACCCGACATTTATCGCAAAATTGTACTCTGTCCTGGCAAATTCGAGGATATTGTATTCATGCTCGCGCTCTTAGCCGCCGTTTTGCTCAGTCCAAGTTCGCTGGACAGCGAACTTCTCGCGTCCCTGAAGACCATACGGCAGAAGTACTCTGTGCCGGCAATGTCGGTCGGAGTTTGGAAGAGCGGAGTCAGCCACATCGCATTTGTTGGCGTCCGAAAGCTTGGTGGAACCGAACCCGTTCGGGAAACGGATCGGTGGTTGGTGGGTTCCAACGCTAAATCGATGACCTCGGTTTTAATCGGCACGTTTATCGAGGAGGGCACACTGCGGTGGTCGGACACGCTTTCCAAATTGATTCCTGATATTCCGATGAAGGCGGGATATAAGAGCGTCACGTTGGAGCAGGTGATGCAGCAC
>DATFHI010000055.1:0-7215 GCA_035248525.1 Fimbriimonadaceae bacterium
AACGTAGCCCTGCATATTTCGCGGGCGTCTAGTGTCGGCCGACGCCGACCAGGCGTCCCTCCAACCTTCGACACTTGAGCGAACTTCGCTCCCTTTGCATGCCAGGACGGCGCATTGCCGTGCCCGGCGGTATGGGTCATGGGCAAGAAAATATCCAACATCAAACTTAAGAAGCAAAAAGAGCTGGAGTGTCTGCTTGAATGTCAAAAAGCGCTTCAGCAAGCAAAATCGATCAGGAAAAAGGCACAAATCGGAACTGTAAAACGGCTACCGGCTGAGCAGCTCCAAAGGTACCTGTCTGTCTCCATTTCGGATTCGCGAGCAATTCGCCCGTTGAGCGAATTTCATTCGAATTCGTATAACTTGGGAAACCGGGTAAAGCAGTTAGTGGATCACCTCTTTGTGCGATATGAAGTTCCGTACTTCATGTACCGCGCAGTGCTTTCGCGGGCCGGTTTAACTCTGCTCTTCGACAAGCCAAATCGAGAGGAGCTTCGCCGCGAATGCGGAAAGCGCCGGTTCGTCGACTGGTTCCTGCTAACCGCTCAGGGGGGTTCGCTTGCTGATCAGTTGAAGGCCACTCACAACCGAAAGGAAGTTCACTGGTTCCTTCAGGCTCCGGCACCGAACGGAATCGGACAGAACTTGTTATGGGCAAAGCTGGCCGCGTCGGGATTGCCTTTCGATGCTTGTCAGTTCCTCACCGAGCAACTAGGAGCAAAGAAAACGATCCAGAATTTTGGTGCACGCTTGCCGGACGTGGTTCGGTTCTACGCGAACGAGTGGTCGAAGATTCGTTTGCGCGATCGGCATGAGATCACGGACTTCGTTCGGGCAAAGTCATTGGATAGCTCGTTCTCCTTCAAGGGACGAACTTATGGATCGATGCGGAAGCTGTGCAACGAGTGGCACAACTCGCTGTACTCGACAACCGTGCGAGTGTTCCTAACATGGCCGCAGACCTTTGAGCCGTGGATTCACGAGAAAAAGGAGCACAGCATTCGGACAGTCGAGCTCTGCAATAGCCGAGCCTTGGCCGACGAAGGCAAGCGACAGAGGAACTGCGTTTATAGCTACGAGGAAGACTGTATTCGAAACTGGTCGCGAATTCTGTCGATGCAGTGGTTTGTGCCGGCTTCGCCCATGGTGGTCCTCAACCGCTTGACGATAGAGGTCGATCCGGCAAGCCGAAAGGTGACGCAAATCCGCGGCCGATGCAATCGGAAGGCGGACGAACATGAGATGAAGTTGGTCCGGTTATGGGCAGAGGCGCATCGATTGTCCATCGCCGACTGGGCTAATGAATAACCTTTCCCTTCCCAATCGGGGCGGGCTTTCTTATGTCCGCTGTTCCAGGAATTCGAGTATGTCTTCTAAGGGTGGCGAATAACCTTCCGTGCAATCGACGTGCAAAGTGGGCACGTCCAAGGTCGGCGGTTCATAAGTTGGCGAGAACTGAATCGGATGGAAACGCGCCCGCTCCGGGTCCAATTGTTCCCTTCTCTTCATCCTGGCCAAGGCAAGATCCGGCTCGACTTTACAAACCACAATCCGCAGGTCGCATATTTCCCGCAATGGCTCGAGTTTCCAAGCCCAGCGCGAATGCTGGAATCCCGCTTCAGCAACAACGCACTTGCCCGATCTCACTAGTAATACAATCTCTGCAAAAAATGCATCGAATACATTCCGAGTCAGTTCTGGATCATCCGGCGGATTTGAGCCAAGCATTATCCGCTCCTTGACTCGGTCTCGACTGAGTAGCGTGCACCCAAGCTTGGAGGCGAGGATCGGCGCCAATGTACTCTTCCCCGCGCCCGGGCGACCGGTGATCACCACGAGCAACGGCCGGCGAGTCATGAACCTATTTTACGGGTTGGGGTTGCTTTCGGTAATCGAACTTTCCAACGGTGAAGGCGCCATCGGCAACGGGATACAAACCGGTCACTTGCTGGGGATCGACTTGCATGGAATCCACTTGGGTCCATCGTAGTCGGACCTGGTTGCCTTCGACATTCCACTTACCGGTCGACTTAGAACCGTAACCTTTGTACTCGAACTGCCCGTTTGGCTTGAGGTGGAATTGCACGGCGCGAACATTTCCATGCAACAACCACATACCCATGACAGCACTCGCTTTGAGGGGTGGAACAGATTCAGACTGGACGGCGAATGGAGTTGCCGCAAGCAGGAAAGCGGCAAAGAGTAAGGCTTGCTTCATGGAAGTAGGGGAAGAATCCCCAAGAATTCCACGCCAAATCTCCGAAAACTGTTGCCCCAAGCAAACAAAAGGGTCGACCGCCTAGAACGGTCGACCCTGAGAGGCTCGTTATGAGCGAGCTTTATTGGTTGCCAGCGTTTTTGCCGGCGTTATTGTTGTCGCCCTGCTGGCCCTGCGCGCGACCCTGTTGCATATCGCCCTGACCTTTACCGGTGTTGCCCATGTTGCCGGGCTCATCCATCTCTTCTTCGGCTTCTTTATCGCGGCCGGCTTGATTGCCCTTCTGACCCTGGTCCCAATTTTGACCCTGATTCTGACCTTGGTTCTGCCCTTGATTCTGACCCTGGTTTTGACCCTGGTTCATTTTTTCGCCCGCCTGGTCCTTGGGCTTGTTCATATCGTTCTGGTTCATTTGGCCGCCGCTATCGCCGCCCCGATTCTCGTTATTGTTTGCCATCTTATTCTCCTTAGCTCCGTCGCTTTGAGCGATTGGCGCTTTCCCTATAGACCGCGCTACGGTTGACAGCAGCCAGCAATTTTGTAGCAGAAAAGTGCAAATAAGCGGGCGGCAGGAGCTTGCGAGAAACAGTTAAAAGCGCCGCAGGCGTCCAAGAGTGCAGCCTTGAAATCAAAAGGAGAATAGGAATGCAAGCCAGAGATTTGATGACTGACAACCCTGCCTGCTGTCGGAGTGATTCCTCGATCCGCGACGCTGCTCGATTGATGGTCGAGCACGACTGCGGAGAGATTCCCGTGCTGGACCAATCCGGAGCCCCGGTGGGAGTAATCACGGATAGAGATGTGTGCTGCCGTCTGGTGGCGCAGGGGATCGACTGCGTCAACTCAAAGGTTGGCGATTTCATGACCACTCCCGCCATTGTCGTCCGCAAGACGGACTCGGCGGAGGATTGTCGAATGGTCATGGAAGAAAACAAGATCCGGCGCGTCCCGGTCGTGGATAGCGGCGGCCTCTGCGTGGGAATTATCGCGCAGGCGGACCTCGCGAAGAAAACCGATTCCTACATGGTCAGCCACTTTGTCAAGGAAGTCTCGACCCCGACTCCCAATAGCGAACAATACGGGGGAATGTAGCCTAGAATTCTCGCCACATCGAGTAAATCGGCATGTCGTCGAGGCTTATTTCCTCGACGACATGAAATCCGCATCTTTCATAAATTGCGACATTCTGCACATCCTGGGTATCCAAGCCCATCCCTTTTGCATAAGGGATTTCCTTCGTTAGCTGGCAGCAATATTCGATTAATGCCTTCCCCACTCCTTGGCCTTTGTAGTCTGGATCCACGCCAATCATGATCAAGTAACCGTGTGGTTCTGGGAATTTGATGTGGTCCATTCTGGCGATCATTCTAGGGAAGAAATCTCCGGCTGGAGGCCCGGCTTCGGCCAAAAATCCTGAGAACCATTCATCGGCCCCTTCGGGCGGTTCCAGGGTCGTAAGTTTTAAATTTGCGGCGGCAATAACTCGACCATCAAGTCGCATGAGCGGGATGGGATGATTAGCGCGCCGGCGAAATTCTGCCGCCTCGAACGCCATTCGATAGAGCCAATTCTCCTGCCGAGCCGGATCGGTACCGAAAGTTCTGACCGAAACCGGATAATTTACAAACGCCCGAGCCATAACTCTCGAATAGCCATCCAGTGATTCGTTCGGCTCTAGCAAGTCCGGTTGCATCTTAATGGAAACCTATCCTTCGGCAATCCAGTTCGTCAGTTTCATTCACCAGGTCACGCGAACTCCCCGACAAGAGGCATTCCAAGTCTCACTTAGCTTGCCATTGGCTCCATACAGCTTCATGGTCAGTTTGGATCGATAGCTCTTTCCGTTACTCGACATCTGGATTCTCTCTAGCAGAACTCCGCGACCGTCGGGCATCCATCCCCCGCCGCCCGATATCTCCTCAAACTTCTTTGGCGCCTTTGTCACATAGAAGATGTACTTGGCTTCGTATTGGTGAAGGCCGGTTTTGCGCCAGATACCATAAGCTGGAGGTACGGGCGGCGCAGCGTCGTAATTGGAGCTCTCAACCATTGTTCCTCCCTGATTGAACACCATCAGAAACTCCAAATCTTTTACCGTCTTAAAGGCGCCATTTGTGAACTGCACCTTGGAATTCCAAGCGCCAACCAGTCCCTGGTTTCCCACCTGGGCGACGGCGATGGTAGCGAGCAAAGTTGCAACCAGCATGGCTTAGGGACGGTCGAATTGTTGGATTTGCGACAAGCTGGGTCAGAATTCCCTAGAAAATTTGAGTTCAGCGCCTGCCCGGTAAACTCAAATTATGGATTTCCGAATCGAAAAGGACTCGCTGGGCGATGTGAATGTGCCGGCTGACGCATATTGGGGTTCTCAGGCTGAGCGGTCGCGCAATCTCTTCCAAATTAGCGGCCTTACCGAGCATCCCAAGATGATCGATGCCTACATTATGCTGAAGAAGGCATGCACTCAGGCGAACACGGATCTTGGACTCCTCGATAAGGAGATCGGAAATGCAATCGTCCAAGCGGCCGACGAAATCCTGAGCGGCAAGCTGCGAGACCAGTTCCCGGTCGACGTGTTCCATATGGGCGCCGGCACGAGCTTCAACATGAACTGCAATGAGGTGCTTGCCAACCGCGCGGAAGAGATTTTGGGCGGAGTGAAGGGCGGTTACAAACGCGTCAACCCGAACGACCATCCTAATTACGGACAATCCACCAACGACACATTCCCGAGCGCGATGAGGATCATGTCGCGGCTCATGCTGGAAGACCTCTTCCCCGCCGTCGATAGGCTTATTGCGGCGTTCGATGCCAAGGGAAAGGAGTTTGATCATATTCTCAAGTCCGCGCGGACCCACCTACAGGATGCCGTACCGATTCGGCTAGGACAGGAGTTCACCGCCTACGCCGTTGCCCTGAAGAAAGCGCGCCGTTGGCTGGAGCAGGCGGCGTTTGAGTTGGAGGAGTTGGGAATTGGTGGCTCCGCCGCGGGAACAGGTCTGAACACCCACCCGGATTACCGAGCGGTGGTAGTGGCGAACTTAAACTCAGCCACGGGTTTGAAATTCCGCAATTCGCCCGACCTTCGCGAAGCGATGCAAAGCAATCTTGCAATGGCTTCGCTCGCCGCCAGTCTGCGCATCTTCTGCCAAGAACTGACTCGGATTTCAAACGACCTTCGGCTCCTCTGCAGCGGACCTTTAACGGGAATCGCCGAAATTGTCCTGCCTGCGGTCCAACCTGGTTCCTCCATCATGCCCGGCAAAGTGAACCCGTCGATGGCGGAGAACCTAAATATCGTTCTTTTCCAGGTGCTTGGCCAGTGCCAAAGCATCGACAACTGCGTTATGGCCGGTCAGTTGGAACTCAACGTGATGATGCCCGGTATGGCTTTCAGCGCTCAATTCGCGCTTCAAATCCTCACGCGGACTCTCGACACCTTCACCGAGAACTGTGTGAAGGGCATCGTCGCCAATGAGGAGATTTGTCGCCGGTATGCCGAGACGTCTCCATCTCTGGCGACGGCTTTGAATCCGTTGCTGGGCTACCAGGTTGGCTCAGACGTCGTGAAGACCGCATTGAAGGAGAACAAACCGATCCCCCAAGTTGTGCGCGAAAAGGGCCTCCTGGATGAGGAGACCGTGAAGAAGGCGCTGGATCCGGCCCTGCTCACGGAACCGGGAATTCCCGGCCGGTAGTCATTCCGCCAGCAGAGCGGTTGGAGTTGGGATAGTTTTGTTGAGATCAACCCATCCGACCGCTTTTTCCAGCGATCTCCCGATTGAAAGGAGGCGCTTTCCCTCCAGCAGCGAAGGGATGCCGAGGATGAACCGGAAGGAATCGGGTACGTCCTTTGTGACCGGAGCAACCTTTCCCGCTTTCGATTGGGTTCCAAACCGTTGTTCCCGGCCGATGCTGGTCAAGAACTTGTCTTGGGAAATGCCGATCCAAGGTTTTGCTCGTTGGTCGCCCAACGCCAATGCGCAAACTGCCAGGTCGTGCGCCAGTAGGGCATCTTCTGGGGTTTTGCCCTGGGCAACGATTGTCGCGGCGTAGAAGTAGTCAGGTCCGATGCGCAACTTACCAACCTGCATCCACGACTTGACTTTGGTAATCGCAGCTTTCACCGATTCTGCATTCGGTATTTCGTGTTGAAAGCGTTTTATGAGCTTTGCCAGGTCCTCGTTGGAAGTGAAGGGTAGCGTCTGCGGCACCACCGATTGTCTCGCACTCGCCTCGCTGCCTACGATCACCAGCGCTGCGGACGCCAAAACGATTCCAACGGCCACTGAAGTGAAAAGCATAGACATGCGATTTTGCATTCTGTCCTCCGGACTTCCATTCGGAAGTCGATGGCAGAAATTACTGAATGGCCTAGAAAAAAGTGCCCGTCAACGCAATTTATGGGACTTTGTGCAACCGAAATCCATCGAACGTATTCCATGCTCCGACGGCCGCGACTTGCGCCTTGGATTCAGAGTCGTTTCCGATTAAAGCAAATTTCGCCAACCCAAAAACTTCCGCGGGAATGTCCGCGGTTGGTTTCCACTCCGGGAAGCACCTTCCCAGAAATCCGGTGTCAAATTCGCCAGCCTGGAATTGCGGATGGTTGAGAACATCCAGCATGTACGCGATGTTGGTCTTGATTCCGGCGACGTGAAAGTCTTCTAACGCCGCAATGGCTCGCCGAATGGCTTTGTCGCGAGTTTCCGCGTGAACGATCAGCTTGGCAACCATCGAGTCGTAGTATCTAGAAACTTCTGAGCCGGATTCAAAGCCTGTATCGACCCGCACGCCCAAACCTCGCGGCTCATGCCAGGCGAGGATTTTGCCGATCGATGGCATGAATCCATGCGCAGGATCCTCGGCAATGATGCGGACCTCGATCGCGTGTCCCTGCATCGCCCGACGATCCCCAGCTTGCAATTCGCGAGAGAATCCAAGCGGTTCGCCCGCCGCCACCCGCAGTTGCCATTCGACCAGGTCGAGACCCGTCA
>DATFHI010000056.1:0-2877 GCA_035248525.1 Fimbriimonadaceae bacterium
AGGGGTACTTGCCCTGATAGGTAAGGGGCGCGATCCCCTTCGCCTTCATCTTCTCGCCGAGGACTAACAGTTCATCCCAGGTCTTCGGCGGAGTCCAACCGTTCTTGGCGAAGACGCCCGGGTCGTACCACCAACCATGCAGCATCACATAGTAGGGAAGCGTGTACTGCTTACCCTCAAGTTGGGCGAGTTTGAGAATTTGGGGATTGAACGTGTCTCCCCACGTACCCTCACCTTCATACGGTTTTTCCTTAAGCGCCTCTGTGAGGTCTTCGAGTTGTCCTTCCTCGGCGAGCGCCCAGTGGTCCATGTCCCAACCCGGGAACGTGAGGTCAGGCGGGTTGCCCCCGATAAATCTTGGTTTGAGCTTTTCCCAGACTCGCGGATCGCCTTCGACTTTGACTTCAAATTCGGGATGCTTTTCCGCCCACTCTTTGGCGGCCTGCTGATAGAAGTCGATGCCGTAGCCACCCTTGAAGGCCTGAACCTCCAGAATTTGCTTGCCTTCGGGAGTCTTCGATGCGCTATCGCCCCCCGAGCAACCAGCAATTCCGAGAACGACGAACCCAACAAGCCAAAGGCTGGAAATCTTCATGCCTAATTTCAACGGTAACCCCTTTGGGGTTTGAATTGCAAGTTTTCGAGGCGGTCCGCCGACGAGCAGCTTTGGTAACCTTTCCGCCGATGCAGAAAATCGCCATTGTCGGTTGTGGATTCATGGGTCGGATGCATGCCAACGTTTACCGTCTGCTCGACAATGCAGACCTTGTGGCGTTCGTCGACCGGAAGGATGAAAAGCGAGATAGATATTCTGCCGACTTTGGCGCACCGGCCTACGCAAGTCTGCATGAACTATTCGAGAATCACCCCGACTTGACGGCGGTGGATATCTGCCTCCCGACTTTCGAGCACAAAGACGCCGTGGTTGCGGTTGCCGCTGCCGGTAAGCACATTTTCTGCGAAAAGCCGATGGCGCTCGATTCCGAAGAAGCCGAGACTATGATCGAAGCATGTCGCCGGCACAATGTCCGACTGATGATTGGACACTGCATTCGCTTTTGGCCTGAATATGTCTACCTAAAAGAGCTTGTACAAAGTGAAAGGCTGGGCAAGCTCCGGTCCATCAATCTCACGCGATACGGCGAATTTCCGTCGTGGAGCACGGACAATTGGCTGGCCGACGAGAGCAAAGCCGGCGGTGGAGTCTTGGATATGCATATCCATGACACCGACTTCGCGCACTTTCTCCTGGGCGAACCCCGGTCCGTCCACTCGTGGGGCACGGTGGATCACCGGGGCCCGTCCCAAGTCTTTACCACGATGACGTATCCGGATGGAGTTATTGCTCACTTGGAAGGGGGTTGGAACCTGCCCAACCACACGCCATTTAAGATGGCTTTTCGGGCAATTTTTGAACGCGGTGCGGCGATTATGGACGGCGGACCACTCACGGTTTACGAAGATGGCCTAGACCCACTGGCCCCCGAATTTCCAAAAATGGAAGCGTCCGGAGGTGGCAACATCTCAGACCTTGGCGGCTATTATCACGAACTCAAATACTTCGTGGACAAGCTGGAATCAGGCGAGCCATTTGAAGTGACGACGCCGGAATCCTCCCACCGATCTTTGCAGACCACATTAGAGGAAATCCGGCAAATCAAATCTCGACAGCGACCTTAGTACTTCGCGACCGCGTCGCTTGCGTCCAGCGAGTCAGCCAAGTCCTTGTCGAGCTGTTTATCTTTCTGCTTCCAGTCGACATGGGCTTCTGCCTTTTCGCCTGCGCAACGCATTGCCCTCAATGCAAAGAAACCAACCGCCCCCGCTACGATGGCCAGGGCGGCCGACAAGCCAAGTTGCCGTCGGAGTTCGACCGACATTTGGCTGTCCCCTTTTGCGGCCTTGATCGTCGTCACCCCTTTACGCGTTGCATCTTTAATTTTGTGGACGGCGGAAATAGCCATGACTCACCTCTCAGAAATTCATAGACGAGCGTTGCATTTGTGCTAGCGAAAGGTCCCACACAATGATATATTGCGAAGGATGGCCACCGATTCAAAGCTGAGTAGAGCCGACTTTTTGCGAGCGGCTGTATGGACCCTCGCCGCGGCAGGCGCGTCCCCCGCACTTGCTGGTGAATTTGCCCAAGATCCGCCTCCACCCCAAGCGAGCCCGATTACCAAGGACGACTTAAAATCATTTGCCAAGATCGCGGGCCTGACATTTACGGAAGCTGAATTGGATCAGGCGCTCAAGGATATTGCGACGGATCGCGCCGGCTACAATGCGTTGCGCAGCGTCACCAATGATTACAATTTGGTGCCGCCCACTGTTTACCGGATTCCCGGCCTGGTCGACAAACTGAAATCCGACAAAGTCGATGTGCGAGTACAAACGGTTCGGCCGAAGCGTCCGGCTCGAGATGAGGACGTCGCCTTCTTGACCGTTAACGAACTTGGCCACCTCATTCGCAACAAGGAGATCAGCTCCGAAGATCTAACGAGGATTTATCTCGCCCGGATTAAGCAGTACGGCAACAAGCTGCTGTGCTTCGTCACCGTGACAGAAGATCTGGCCCTTGAGCAGGCGCGTCGGGCGGACCGCGAGATTGCGGCCGGAAAGTACCGCGGACCACTCCACGGAATCCCGTACGGAATCAAGGACCTGTTCGCCGTGAAGGGTTATCCGACGCAATGGGGCAGCGAGGCATTTCGGGGCCAAACCGTCGACCTGAACTCAGCGGTGTTCGACAAGCTGACCGAAGCCGGCGCGGTGTGCCTGGGCAAAACAAGTTTAGGCGCACTCGCAATGAACGACGTCTGGTTTGGTGGCCGCACAAACAACCCCTGGAACCCCAAAGAAGGTTCGAGCGGTTCT
>DATFHI010000057.1:0-3479 GCA_035248525.1 Fimbriimonadaceae bacterium
CCGATTCGCTTGTCCCGATCTTTCACCAAACCATAAATGTAGTTGGGATCCCACATCCGGTAGTTCGGATCGTTTTCCCGCTTGGGATGATCGTGAAATCCGACCTTCATGTCGAACTCCTTCACCATCATTTCGATCGTATCCAGCGCCTCGACCGACTCGGTATTGATCACCTGAATCCCCAGCCCCTTCGCCCAACGGAAGAGCTTGCGTGCTCCGTCCGCATCCTTTGGAATGCCCGTTACGCCAAAAGCGACCACCTTTAATCCGGCCGCATCCAGAAAACCCTTCAACTTGGCGGTATTTGCGTCGCCCATTTCGGGTCCGACCTTTACGTTTTGGTCGGACGCGCTGAGGGTTTGGCCGGGAAACAGCTCGATATTCGTCGAGCCGGCTTGGGCAGCTTTTTGAATCGCCTGCTCGGTTGTGAACCTGTTAAAAGTCCAGGCTTGAACGGATGGTTGGAACTGGGCAGGGGTGATGGAGACAACGGCTAAGAGCGTGGCCAAAGGCATAGCTCCATCTTAGCCAATTCAGAGTTCTGTCAGCCGCCTTTGCTTTGCTGATCAAGAATCTTGCGATTGCGCTCCAAATCCGCGTCCATCCTGGCGATCGCTTTCCGAATTTCGGCAACCGCGTCGGTCTCGCTAAGCCCAACCAGGGAGCGACCCAAATCGTGGAATTCCATCGGCTGTAATTGGTTTGGTGCCTCTTCTGCTGTCGATTTCAATAGTCCTTTTTCGATGGCGTACATGCCCGTCACACCTCCGAAGATTAGGAGTTCGTTGGAGTATCCCATTACTCCCGAAATGCCATGAGTTGTGCCGAAGATCGGTTTTGGTGCTTCACCAGCTTTTTGCTTTACGGCGTAGTTGAGAAAAAGCAGGTACCGGGTACCCACTTTTAGCCGAGGCTGATCATCGATCGAAGTCCCGCTGAACTCGCCAAATGGCAGATCGCCTTGGTTTTGTCTAACCAAAAGCACGCCCGAGGGTCCTTTGACTGCCGTGGAAATCTTGAATCGATATACCGTGTGCTGCATGGGTCCGGTCCCTTGGAAAGGAGTGAATGCCCGCCGGTGAATCTTATCAACCACTCCGATCGCGATTGTCTTGGATTCAAAGCAAAAATTCTGCAGTAGGTTAGGCACTGCCGGCTCAATGGTTGCTATCCGAAACTTTTCCTGAGATTTTGCTAACTTATGCACAGCAAGTTCGGCTGTTCTCGCAGACTTTTGATTGGAGCAGCAACTCGGCGACGCTGTAGCAACAGCTTGTGTATGATTGCATCCTGAAATGGATACCAAGCCAAGCATTATTAACAATTTGGTCATTTCTTTATCTCCGAGCAAGGTGCATACAATTGATTTAATCGAAACTGGTCTGCTATCGCATACTTCTCCACTCCTAGGCAGAAATAATTTGATGTATTCGGATAGACTATAGATTCTAGGTTCTGGGTGTGCCCAAGCCCGAGTGCATGCCCCAGTTCATGATTAGCCACAGTTAAATTTGCGTGGCGCCAACTCAGTCGAGCATAATTGTTTGGCGGACAGCTACCCGCCCTAGTTGGATCACCATCGAGATTAAATCTGTTATAGTGGATATGCTTCTGCCCTCCAGTATTTTCCGTGAATGCAAGAGCGCTAGTCATCGAATCGCAGACCGAATCATCGAATAAAACGTCCACAAGTGAGGTTCCAGGTATAAAGCCGACTCGGCCCGACGCAGACCAATCTGACCGCGCACTTGAAGAGTAGCCTACAAACCAGGTAAGAGTTTCTGCATAGGATATTGAGCAAGGCGTTGAGAACAAGGGCGGAAGCTCAGGTGGCACCTGGGAATTCGAACTATAACTTCCTAACTCTACAGATACATTCGCCGTTGCAAGAACGTTGCCCGATGCACTTTTCCATTTGGCGGTTACGGTAATCGCGGCTTCCGTACTTGTACCTGCGCCGTAAACTATCACTCGCGCTTGACCACGGCTGTCCGTTAACTTAGTAACGGGCCAAGCGCCACTTTCTTCCAACAATTTTCCGGGGTGGCTACATTCGAATTCTATCGAAACACTCGGAGAAACTTCGGCGCCATCAAACGCAGTCACTGTCAAGCTTTCCTTTGGAGCACAAAAAACTCCTCCTGACGTGAACCCATAGGAAAGGGACGTGCTATGCGAGTTGGCCTCTGTTAGAAAGTCCAATTCGCGCGACGGCACGGCAATCAAGGCAATCACTATGGCTGAAAGCACAAATGGATTATACAACCATTGTGCAATTATGTACAAAACTTTGTCTAAGTTTTGATGAATGCACTTTTAGGCGCTCTTGATTTCGATATCCACCCCGCTGGGCAAGTCCAAGCGCATCAAGGCGTCGATGGTCTTGTTGGTTGGCTCAAGGATATCGATGAGCCGGTTGTGGGTGCGCAACTCGAAGTGCTCCATCGACTCCTTGTCGATGTGCGGACCACGGATAACGGTAAATCGGCGGATGTTGGTGGGAAGGGGGATCGGACCGCTGACCCGGGCGCCGGTTCGCTTGGCGGTGTCGGTAATCTTCTCTGCCGACTGGTCGATGATGCGGTGATCGTATGCGCGTAGTCTGATTCTAACTTTCATATTTGCCTTTTGGTGAGGCGATTCGCATTGTCGACGGGTTGGCGATCAGCCAAACCGCGCTTTCAATCCTAACGCCAGTTTTTTCGCGAATTCCATCCCGACGGCAACCGCAGGACCAACCTCGCTAAATAGTGTGGAGTTTGGATTGCGGGCCGGATTGCTCCGAACTCCCAAATCCAAACTCCGTAATTGTCAATTAGTCGGTGATCGACGTGATGGTGCCGGCGCCAACCGTTCGGCCACCCTCTCGGATAGCGAACTTGGAACCCTGCTCCATAGCGATCGGCTTGCCCTCGATGAGTTCGATGTCCATGGTGATATTGTCACCCGGCATGACCATCTCAACTCCGGCGGGCAGGTTCAGCGTACCGGTCACGTCCGTGGTTCGGAAGAAGAACTGGGGTCGGTAACCCGTCACGAACGGGGTGTGTCGACCGCCCTCTTCCTTCGAGAGAACGTAAACCTCAGCCTTGAACTTGCGGTGAGGCTTGATCGTGCCCGGCTTGGCAACGACCTGGCCGCGCTCGATCGAAGTTCGCTCAACACCGCGGAGAAGCAGACCGACGTTGTCGCCCGCCTCGCAGTAGTCCAGGGTCTTGCGGAACATTTCCACACCCGTGCAGACCGTCTTACGCGGGGCTTCGGAAAGCCCCACAATCTCGACTTCCTCCATCGACTTGAGTTGGCCGCGCTCCACACGACCCGTGGCCACGGTGCCGCGTCCGGTGATCGTGAAGACGTCTTCAACCGCCATCAGGAACGGCTTGTCCTTGTCTCGCTCAGGAGTCGGGATGTAGCTGTCCACGGCGTCCATGAGCTGCCAGATCTTGCCGCACCACTCGCAGTCGCGCTTGCCGCAG
>DATFHI010000058.1:0-14424 GCA_035248525.1 Fimbriimonadaceae bacterium
GACCGACACCCCGGCCCGGTCCGCGAGCGCTGAATCCCTTGCCGATCTTCGAAAAAGAGAGCTAAGAGATGCGAAAGCCTATGTAATTCCTTCCGGACAAGATTCCATGGCGGTCGAACGATTTCTCCAATCCCTCGAAGAAAACGGAATTCAGATCGGTAGGAACCGCGGAGCGGTCCGGGTCAATGGCAAGGTTTACCCGCCGGGAACCGTAGTGATTCGTTGCGACCAACCATTCAGGCCTCACATCCTGGACATGTTCGAGCCCCAAGATCACCCAAACGATATCCCGGCACCCGGCGCTGCTCCCATTCCGCCGTACGACAGTGCGGGCTACACCCTTGCATTGCAGATGGGGGTCAAGTTCGACCGCATTTTGGATACGCCGAACATCGAGACCAACGTGTTGTATGCAGGTTCTGATCCAAGCGTTATCTTAGTTTCGCCTCCTGGCGGCTGGGCCGGAAATATGGCTTACTCCGGAACGTATGCCGAAGTCGCCAAGCGAATGGCAGCCGGTGAATCGGCGAGCATTTACCACTACCCCTCGATCAGTGCAATTGGATCGAAGGAGCCGATTGCAAATCCCGCGACAACCTACCGATTGAGCATGCCCCGGGTCGCGCTTTGGGACCGGTATGGCGGATCGATGGAATCCGGTTGGACTCGCTGGATCTTGGAGAAGTTCGGAATGCCCTACAAGGTGGTTTTCCCGCAAGAACTCGACGCCGGCAACCTGAACACCAAGTTCGATGCAATCGTGTTTGTGGATGGAGCAATCCCCCAAGAACTCCGACCGGCAAACATGCCCAATACGGAAGGAATTCCGGAGCAATATCGACCTTGGCTGGGTTCCGTCAATCAAACCACCCTCTCCAGGCTGAAAGAGTTCCTGGAAAACGGCGGGTCCATCATTACCATTGGCTCCTCTACCAATCTCGCGAAGCACCTTGGGTTACCCATCGAAAACCATTTAATGGCGGACGGCAAACCCCTCCCGCGAACCAAGTACTACGTCCCTGGTTCAATCCTTCAGGTTAAGGTCGATAGCTCCAAGCCGTTGGCGTGGGGCTACGAAGATCATGCCAATGTCATGTTCGACAACTCCCCGGTCTTCAAAATTACGGATACCAGTCGGGTAACCCCGGTCGCCTGGTTCGATACGGACAGGCCGCTGATTTCCGGTTGGGCTTGGGGGCAGAACTACTTAAAAGATGGCGTCGCGATTGCCGAGGCTCCAGTTGGAAAGGGCAAGCTTTACCTATTCGGACCAGAGATTCTGTATCGCGGCCAATCATGGGGGACGTTCCGGTTTTTCTTGAACTCCCTGCTCTTGAGCCGCGCCGAAAAGCTGGGACTTTAGCAAAGCTCCGGCCGTAGATTCGTCAAATAGGCATGAAGCCGATTGGCCTGCGTGGGAAATGGCGGCTGAGGTTGGTGTTTGCCAACCTTGCGCTAGCCGCGGCCTGCCTTGCCCAATCTGACCCCATCGCTCTGGGCGAATTGCCGCGCGAAGCGATCTCCGCACGCTACGACCAACTGTTCAAGGGGGTGGACAAGCCCAGCTCTGATCCGGTCGACGTCAAGCTTTACAAACTCCGCTATCCATCTACCGACTTCAATGGCAAACCGGTCAGCTTAAGCGGTCTGCTTGCCTATCCTAAAGGGCCCTGCAAAGGATTGGTGCTGTATTTCCATGGCACGACTGCCGATCGGGGCAACGTACCCAGTCGGTACGACGGCGATCGCGATCTATCCGAGGCGGAATATGCGGTTATGGCTTTCGCCAGCGGTGGGTATGCGGTGGCGGCACCGGATTATCTGGGACTTGGCGATTCCCCAGGGATCCATCCCTACGCCCTCAGCCGGGTTAACAGCCGATCGGGTTTGGACATGATCCAACCCGCATTCGACGCTTTAGAGTCGGCCGGCATCCAGACCACCAACCGAATCTTCATCTCTGGATACTCTGAAGGTGGCGGGGTCGCAATGTGGGCCGAGCGACTTCGGCAAGAGCAGGGACTTCCCGTTTTCCGGTCCGCGCCGCTATTGGGTCCGTATGACCTCTCTGGAACCCAGGCTCATGCCATGCTCGCCGACCACAGCAATTTCAAGTGGCTCGGCGCCAGCGTATATTTCAGTGCGTACGCGGCATATGCGTTGCAGAAACTGACCGGAGATTTTCAGCTCACGGACTGCTTCATTACGCCATTCGCGACCTACGTCCCCTATGTATTCGGTCAGAAACTCGACGACGTGGAACGGGCCAAGAAACTATCGATCAAGGCGTGGCAATGTGGCGAGTTCACAAGCTTGCGAAAAATCCTCAAACCCAGTTTGCAAGAGGCGTTGAAAGCTCGCGACATCACCCATCCGGTCGTCGCGGCGCTGGTCAAAAATGACTGCTACGATTGGTCGCCCAAGTCCGAAACCTATCTGGTGACGGTAGAGGATGATTTCCTGGTGCCGAAGGAGAATGCGCTTAGGGCGGTGGCGGCGATGCGGATTCGCGGAGTAGGGCCGGATGTAGTCCGAGCGTACGTGATCCCGGGTCGTAAGTACAACCACATCAGCGGTTTGACGCCGGCATTGATCCTTGCCCGCAAGTTTTTCGATGGTGGATTTGCCGCCGTGCCGAGCCGAACTAAGTAAGATCGAAGGATGGTCCGATTTGGGATTATCGGTTTGGGCAACATGGGACGGGAGCATGTGCGGTGGTTGCCAACCGTGCCGGGCGCGGAGTTGGCTGCGGTTTGCGACATCGTTCCCGAAAAGCTGGATGCCTATTCCAATTTCCAGAGATTCGAGAACAGCGCGGACTTGATCCGTTCTGGACTTGTGGATGCGGTTTTGATCGCCACTCCGCACTACAGCCATACCACGATTGGAATCGACGCGCTGGAAAATGGGCTCCACGTCCTCACCGAAAAGCCGATTTCCGTCCATAAGGCAGACTGCGAAAAGCTGATTGCCGCCTATCGGTCTTGCCCAAATAAGCCGGTTTTTGGAGCCATGTTCAACCAGCGAACCGGACCGAACTACCAAGAGATCCGCCGAATTGTGCAAAGCGGCGAACTTGGGCCAATCCAGCGCGTTTCCTGGATCATTACCGACTGGTTCCGCACTGAAGCCTACTACGCGAGCGGCGGTTGGCGGGCAACTTGGGCGGGGGAGGGCGGAGGAGTCCTGCTGAACCAATGCCCGCACAACTTGGACCTTCTCCAGTGGATTTGCGGGATGCCGAACCGGGTTCGCGCCTTCTGTACCTTCGGCAAGTACCACGATATCGAAGTGGAGGACGAGGTCACCGCCTACCTCGAGTGGCCAAATGGAGCCACGGGAGTTTTCATCGCCACGACGGGCGAGGCGCCGGGCACGAATCGCCTGGAGATTGCCGGCGATCTGGGCAAACTCACCTACGAGAATGGCCGGATCACCGTTTTCCAAACGGAAGCTCCGGTTTCTCAAGTCAATGCCACCTCGCCCAATCCATTTGCGGTCGTGCCCACCACCAGCAAGGTCACCGAATCGTTAGGTTCAGGTCCGCAACACGTCGGAATCATCGAAAACTTCGTCCGCGCGATCGAGCAGGAGGAACCTTTAATCGCCCCGGCGGAGGAAGGAATCCATTCGGTGGAACTCGCGAATGCGATGATCCTCTCCTCCATCACCGGGCAGACCGTGGAGTTGCCGCTGGACTCCGAGGTTTATGCGGCTCAGCTAGCATCGCTTGTCGAGGGTTCGACCTACCAGAAGACAAATGTGCGGGAGCTGGTGCCCGATATGACCGGCTCGTTCGGCAGCGTTTAGTCGCGGACCAATAGCGCGGCGCCAAAGACCCCGGCGCTATCGCCGAGGGCAGGTGCGGCAAGCTGAATCCGCGGATTTGGATTAAAGATGTAAGGCCGCGCGGCGTCGGCTCCTGCTGCTAGCAACGCCGGGATGCTTCCCACGCCACCCCCTAATATCACCAAATCCGGATCGAGGATATTGATGACCGGACCAATCGCTTCCCCAAACTTCTGGACCAATCTTTGAACCACCGATGCGCTCTCCGCATCGTTTGCCACCGCATTTCGAACGATCTCTCTGAGGTCCAGATGTCGGTTGGTGAGGCTGAAATAGAACCTCTCCAGCGCCGGACCAGAGAGCACGGTTTCCACACACCCACGGCGTCCGCAGTAGCAGGGTTCTCCCTCGGGTTCCAGGAGGTTGTGGCCCCATTCGCCGGCAATTCCCTGCAGACCGTTCAGCACCTTCCCATCGACCACGATTCCCCCGCCCACCCCAGTACCCAGGATGACTCCGAACACCACGCGGGCCCCCTTGCCGCTGCCCAATGTGGCCTCGGCGAGGGCGAAGCAGTTCGCGTCGTTGGCGATCCGGACCTCCATTTGAAGTGCGTTCTCCAGGTCCTTTAGGAGGGGTTGACCGTTTAGGCAGGTGGTGTTGCAACCGCGCATCAAACCGGATTCCGAATCGCGGGTGCCCGGCGTTCCGATTCCAATTTTTGAAGGCGGTGTGCCGACTTCAGCGGCGGTTTGCTCGATCAGAAGTTTAATGCGCCCGAGGATGTGGCGGTAACCCTGGTCGGCTTCGGTCGGAATGCGCTGTCGGGCTATGCACTTGCCGCCATCCAGGACCGCGCACTCGATCTTGGTTCCACCCAGGTCGATCCCCCAGAGTAAGTCGGACACTTGTGAATTGTAGCTTTAAGCGTAGTCGGCTCGAAATTGTTTGGATGGAAGCGCAGATATCGCGAAAAGGCCGTCCTAAGACAATAAAACTGGCTTATTTCTGGACAACCTTTGTCCGCCATTATTTATTCGAAAGAACGCAAAATGCGCCACAATCCAAACAAAGTCTTCACGCATTCATGAGGCACCGTTCACAGATTCCTTTTTGTCGGTCTCGGACTTCTTCAGTTCCGTCGCATCAACTCCTGACTTGGGCAAATCTAAGGGGCCCGGGTGGGCTGCATTATCCACCATCCATAAAACCGCAAGATTTGGGACTAGCGACAGCGTAACCAAGGTGATGATATTTACCGGCAGCCTGAGAGTCCAAAACCAAAGCAAGGCAAGATCTAGGAAAATCAGGCCACCGAGAACAAACAGCAACGGATCCCGATAAAATTCCTGGGCATTCACCGGCTTCAATCCAGCTCCTGCTGGTCGGATATTAACCTTGGAAACAATCCGGTGCAAAAAAACGCAAAGAAACATGCCAGTTATTTGCATCGACGAAAACACCATTTCCGAATTTGCATATCCAATTTTCGGTCCTATGGCATTCCATAAGGTAGTTGTAAGCAATCCCGCAACAAGGATAAGTGCTGATCGACTCATTGTAAATATGAGATCCAATCTTGCTGAGTTGGCCAAATGTCATAGATATTTGGTGGACTTCCTCCGCCGCCTTCGCCGGAAATGTCATCAATCCAGAGAATACTTCTATGCACGGCAGCGATAGACAGCGACAGTCCTTCGCCTACGCCGAAACCAAAGCCACCTCCATCAATACCTGCAATTTTCCCGTTTGCAACGGGAGTCACCACGCTCACTTGTCCATATCCACCGGATCCACCGCCAAAATTCCATTGAATTTGATTGCCTGATTCTGCATCTGCTAAACCTTCCATAGCTACCAAGAGATGGACAGATTCTCCAAATCCAATTCCTATGCCTCCATCCGTATACCCTCCCCAACCCTTTTCGGAGTCGTAAATAACTCCCACTCCATATCGAAAGCTTATTTCAATCGGTTTAATGAATGGAATTGAAAGTACTGCTTCTCCTTCTACTCCTATCGCAATAGCCCCATATCCTACAGGATCGATTAGCCCAACAGGCCCATTTGCACAGTACGCATACCAATTTCTGCCATCCTTAGCTGGGTCGCGAGTCAGAAATCTGCCGATGGAAGAGTCGTAATAACGATGACCGAGCAGCTTCAGGGTGCTATCTGGATCTTCCTGATATCCGAACGCGCCGGCATATCCGAATGGTCCCTTCCAGGTTCCATATGATGCGGTTAAATTTCCAAAGGCGTCGTATTGGCGGCTCGCTCCAAGCGTTTGACCTGTTCCAGATTGGGAATCCGCGTTCTTCATTCCGGAATGCAAATAGGTGGTGGTGGAAGATCGCCGCTCGGAGATACCGGGAGTGTAGGTCGCAGAACCATCCGAGAGTACGGCGGCAACTACGCTCGCCCCATCGCGCTTGTAGGTGGCCGTACCAGTAGAGTCGGTCTTACCAACCCGAGTATCCATTCCATTGTAGGAAAAGGAGTTTGTGCTGGAATTGGGATATGTGATGCCGGTCACCCGGCCCTCATAGTCGTAGCTTAAACTGGTGGTTTCGTTGACTCAGGGTGCGCATACTGTTCACTCTCGCCATCATCCTGCCCCAACCCTGAGGCTACGTCCGTTCACTGGCCAAAAACTCCGTCAGCCACCGACTCATATCCGCAAACAACTCCTTATGACCGTGCAGGTCAATGAACTCATCGTGACTGAGCTCTATCGAATAGCCTAATCCATCGGGAAGGATAAGTAAATCCCTTAAGCCCAAGAAGCAGTACAGCCCAATCGCGTCGATGACCTGCCTGTCGGCTCCAGTTATGAACATCGGCTCATATAGCTGTTTGGGATTTACTCCCAATCCCTTAGCGAAAATAGCTTCCACCGATTCGGAAGAGCAACCCCATATGTCCATGTCGCTAATTTGAACAGCGACAACCGGACAATCGTGTACAACGTCTCGGACCTTCGCGGCGATCCACTTCCATTTTCCAGGATCAAGTGGAAAACGATGGATCGAGGAGTCAAGAACCGGACCTCCGTCCCAGGCTTCACTAAGGCTCGCGAAGCCATTTTCTTTGGCCAACTCAGCCATTTTCTGAATAGAACCGACTTCTACCATGGCAAAACGGGGGACTAGTTGGGGAAGATCCACTCCCGCAGGTCTTCGCTGGAGATGCGGAAGTAAGTGCGCTCCTCCTGCTCTCGGTTTTGCATCTCCAGAATGGGGATGAGGGTGGCTACGCGCTCGACCGTGTCGGTAGTCTCCAAAAGCCTTTGCTTGGCGAGATTCTCCAAATGCAGCATGTGGGCGATCTGGAATGACAGCGCCACCGGATCCGGCGGCAACTTCACCCGCACCTCAAAGTCCTGACGGGCGAAGATCTTCTGGATCAAGTGCTCAAATTGGTTCTTCGCGAGGTCGAAGAGTTGCTGGTTCTCTTCCGACTCCTCGATTTCCAATTCGATCACCGGCTCGACCTGGCCTACCAGGTAGGGGCGCGTTTCTTCATCGATCTCGCGAATGCGAAACCGCCGTTCACCCTGGACATGGATATCCATGCGGCCGTCGTCGTATGGAATGGTGCGCAAGATCCTGACCGCGGTGCCGACCATGTAGGGTTCGGCAATCGAGCCCACCTCATCTCCCTCACGGATCAGAACTATCCCGAAGGGCCTATCGAACTCCAAGCAGGATCGAACCATTTCGCGATAACGGTCCTCAAAGACATGTAATTGAAGCTGGGCATACGGAAAAAGCACAGTGTGAAGGGGAAACAATGGGAGCTCTTCAAGTGATCCGGCCATCCCTAATTCATTATAACGCTCGATTCGAATTTGTCGGTTAAGGCAGTGGTTTAGGCGCGTCCCCGATGCATCAAACGGGCCATCGGAGGTAGATTCAAGGTTGTCGTTGGGAGTTCCCGAAAACATGATGGATGGAAGAGAAGAGTCGCTGAACGTTGACGAGTTGCGAAAGCAATTGGAGGACACGAAGCGACAACTCGAAGAGGAGCGCCAGCGACGGTCAGAGCCGAGTGCACCGGTCCCCGCTCCAAGCGATTCTGAAGTCCGGGGCACAGGCCGGGGAATGGACTCTTCCCTGGAAGTCGCGCCGATCAATGAGGCCGACGTCACGCTCCGCCGTTTGGTCCAGCGAATTGCGATGATTCTCCAGGCGGAGAAGATCGCGATCATGTTCTACGACCGCGAAAAAGGCGAGCTGATCGGTATCCCACCCGCGTACGGTCTGGACGACGATCACCTGAAGATTTTCCGCATCCGCGCCACACATGGCATTTCCGGCAAGGTGTTCCGCGAGGGCGAACCCGCGATTTTCCACGATACGAACTCCGACCCCCGAACCAAAGAGGACCCATTCGGCCTGTTGCATGTGCAAAACGGCATCACGGTTCCGCTGGTCATCGAGAAGCGGGACGAAGAGAACCGGGTCATCGATCGGACGACCATCGGCGTGCTCCACGCATTCAATAAGCGGCACGGCGAGGATTTCAACGACGAGGACGTGCGGCTTCTGGAGCGCATGGCGCGGAACGTGGGCTCGATCATTGCGAACCTGCAGATGTACCGCGAAGTGGTCGAAGAGCGCGAAGAGCTGCTTCAGACGTTCGAGTCCCTTGCGGCGGGGTTGATTTTGGTTTCGCCGGAGGGTCGGCTCAGCCAAATGAACGCCTCGGCCCGAGAGATTTTTGGCGCCGAGCAGGATGCGATCGGCAAGAACTATCGCGACGTCATTCGGAACGAGTCGCTGGAGAAGTTCTTCCTCGCCAATCAGCGCGGTGAGGAAACTCCGAAGGCGGAAATCCACGTCATGGTGCGCGGTTCGGAGCGTATCTATGAAGTCCAGTCGGCCCAGGTGAAGAACGAGGAAGGGCGCGACCTTGGGCTAGTGGCGATCTTCAACGACGTCACCGAGATGAAGAACATCGACAAGATGAAGTCGAGTTTCGTAGCGATGGCTTCGCACGAGTTGCGGACCCCGCTCACCGCAATCAAAGGATTCTCGAGCACGCTGTTGGAAGGCATCGACGAGGACATGTACTCGAAAGAGGATCAGCGTGAATTCCTCGGCATCGTCGTTTCCGAATGCGACCGCCTCCGCCGACTGATCGACGACTTGCTGAATACCAGCCGTATCGAGTCTGGCCAATCGCTGAAGCCGGATTACAGCCGGTTTGAACTCATGCCCTTGCTGGAGAAGTCGGTGGCCGTGCAACAGCAGGCCAGCAACCGCCACAAGGTGATGCTCAAGGTCCACAACGAGCTGCCGCAGACGATCGTTGGCGACCAGGACAAGTTCGACCAGATCCTTACCAACCTGCTCAATAACGCAATCAAGTATTCACCTGCGGGTGGCGATGTAATCGTACATGCCAAGTCTGAAGGAGACGACATCTTGATCGGCGTGCAGGATCAGGGCTTGGGTATTCCCAAGGAGCATTTGAGCAAAGTCTTCGAGCGGTTCCACCGGGTGGACAACGAAGACAACCGGAAGATCTATGGCACGGGCCTTGGTCTATTCCTTGTCAAACACCTCGTTGAATCGGTCCACATGGGCCAGATTTGGGCGGAGTCAGAAGTGGGCGTCGGCTCGACTTTCTACGTTCGCATTCCGAAGGAATTGGACGTCGAGAAAGCCAAGTCCATGAACGACTAACTCTCAATCGGGAAGTTTGGGAGGGTAGAGGGCATTTTGAAGCAGCGAGCGCCCATCCACCCCTTAGCCTACAGAATAGACTGAAATCACCATTTTTGTCAATTACAGACCACTTTGTTAACGGAATTGACAAAATTTTGGATGATGCGGAACCCGTTTTCGGTAAGGACCGACTCCGGATGGAACTGAACGCCTTCGATCGGAAGGCTCTCGTGCCGGATCCCCATAATCTCGCCATCGTCGTCGGCAGTCGCGGTTACGTAAAATCCTTCAGGGACGGAGTCGGGAGTAATCACAAGCGAATGGTAGCGAATCGCACTGAACGGATTGGGCATCCCTTCAAACAGACCCTTTCCGTCGTGGCTAACCGGAGAGGCCTTGCCGTGCATGATGTTGCGGGCGCGGGCAACGGTGCCTCCCGCGGCCTGGCCTATTGCCTGGTGACCCAGACAGACGCCAAAAATCGGGGTTTGCAGATCGGATTGGCGCAGTGCCCAGCCCAAGATGTCCAGGCAGACTCCAGATTGGTCCGGAGTGCAGGGACCAGGGGAGAGCATAATTCCATCCGGTCGAAGTCGTTCTATATCGGGCAAGTCGATCTCGTTATTACGCTTAACCAACACCTCGACTCCGCACTGCCCCAAGTATTGCACCAGGTTATAGGTAAAGGAATCAAAGTTGTCGATGACGAGAATCACGCTACTATTGTGGTCCGGGAAGCGGCTCCGGGCGTAGGACAATGAGATACACCGTCGTGATTGCAACCATCCGTCAAGGTTTGCCGGAGTTTGGACCTACGATGGAGCGTATCCAAAGCAGTTTTAGAGAACCGACCGAATTCCATGTTTTGGATGGATCGGAGGGAAAGGCCCAGGCGCTGAATAAAGCCGGGGAGGAGATTCTCGCCACCTGCCAATCGGAGTTTTATGTGACTTTGGACGACGATATCGTGCCGAGCGCGGGTTGGCAGTCCAAGGTGGCGGATGCATTTGAAGCGCTTAAGCAGTTTGGGGCGCTTGGCTTATGGATGGGCGATCAGCACGATCGGTTGACCCTGGTGGGGGCAAGTCATCTGGATGATTGGAGAACCGAAGAAGACGTTCGCTATCGGCGCGTGAGACCTCCTCACCATTTGAACGGGGGATTTATCGCGTATCGAACCGAAGTTGCCCGCGCGCTTGGCCTGATTCCAACCGAAGGGGTCCGGTATCAGCTTTGGGAAGATGCCTGGCGGGGCCGACGTGTGACCCAACTGGGTTGGGAGATGGCATTCATAGACGCGGGACCGGTGGATATGGTCGAGTACGTGGACCCGAAGGAATATGTGGAGTTGAAAGCGCGCGACTTGGAGTTTGGAAAGAAGTCTGCGGATCGGGTTTTGTCGGGTTCAGGACTCGGAGATTCAGCGGGGCTACGGCTCAGAAAATGGGTTGCAAGAGTCCGAGGAAGAGCGAAATGAGCCATCTCGTCCTCCTTTACTACAAGTTTGTCCATTTGCCAGACGCCGCGGCGGAGCGGGATCTGCAGGAGCAGTGGTGCCGGGAATTGGAGCTGCGAGGCCGGATTATCGTGGCTGCGGAAGGAATTAATGGTACGGTTTCCGGCTTGGTAAACGAAGCTCAAGAATATATGCGGCGGATGCAAGGGCATCCCCAATTCGCAGGTACGGAGTTTAAAGTGGACGAGGCTGAGGGCCACGTGTTTAAGCGCCTTACCGTTAAGCTTCGGGCCGAGATCGTGACATT
This sequence comes from Fimbriimonadaceae bacterium, assembly GCA_035248525.1. GTDB lineage: Bacteria > Armatimonadota > Fimbriimonadia > Fimbriimonadales > Fimbriimonadaceae > 55-13. Next base: position 11,225 of record DATFHI010000058.1, read on the forward strand.
GGGGATCGAGGCGGATTGCATTGGAAATACCGGTCAGCGGTTGTCCCCGATGGAGTTCCGGGAAAAGCTCGACGATCCTGAGGCGATTCTCTTGGACATCCGGAACGATTACGAATACGAGATCGGGAGGTTTGAGGGAGCCATCCGTCCTCCGGTTGAGACCTTCAAAGAGTTCCCAGATTGGATCGAGCGGCAGTTTGGGGATCAACGGGACCGCCTAATTTTGACCTACTGCACGGGCGGAATCCGTTGCGAGAAATTGACCGCCTACATGCGCGAGAAAGGCTTTCAAAACGTATGTCAACTCGAAGGCGGGATCGTGACCTATGCGAAGGACCCTCGGGTTAAGGGTCAGAAATTCGAAGGGGATTGCTTCGTGTTCGACGATCGGCTGTCGGTGAAGGTTGGCGATCCGGTATCGCGGTGTGAAAAGTGCGGCGAACTAATTGCGAGGTACGTGAACTGCGAAAACGTCGACTGCAACCGGCTTTACTTCTTATGCAAAGCGTGCGAAAACGAAAAGGGACTTGCCTGTTCGCCAGCGTGCGCGGAATCAGTGAGAATTCGCAAGCCGAACGACCGTCTCGATCCGGGCCTGCGTTCGGAGGGCCTGAGGTTGAAGCGTAGGCGGCACCGGGCGCATCGCCGAGAGTCCGCCCAATCGGTTAAATGAGCACTTCGCTGCGGCGCTCAGCCACACGTCGCTCACTGTGATCGAGGATCTTCTTGCGGAACCGTAACTGCTTGGGAGTGACCTCAAGAAGCTCATCGTCCCGTAACCAGCTCAATGCCTGCTCGAGGGAGAACTCTTTGTGCGGATCAAGCACGGTGGTGGCGTCGGAGGTTGCCGACCGCATATTGTTAGCCGCCTTTTCCTTAGTTGCATTGACAACCATGTCATCATCCCGACTGCAAGATCCCACAATCATTCCGCCGTAAACGTCGGTCCCAACGGGATAAAAGAAAGTGCCGCGCTCCTGGACATCCTCATAGGCGTAGCGGGTGATCTTGCCCGGATCCTTGGCGATCAATGAACCCACTGTGCGGCTGACAACCTCGCCCTTGTACGGCTTGTAGCCGTCGAACAGGGACGAGATCAGACCCAATCCGCGGGTGAGGGTCAGGAAGAGCGATCGAAAACCAATCAGGCCACGGGTGGGAATGGAGTAGTCAAGGGAAGTTGTTTCATTGTCGTTCTTCCTCATATCCAAGAGGTCGCCTTTTCGGCGGCTCATCTCTTCCATCACATGCCCGACCGAGTCCTCAGTGCATTCCAAGGTCGCAATCTCATAAGGCTCCATAACGGTCGAGCCATCCTTCTTGTAAATGACCTGTGGGCGTGAAATCTGCATTTCGTAGCCTTCGCGACGCATCGTCTCAATGAGGATGGCGAGCTGGAGTTCACCCCGAGCCTGGGTTTTAACGGTATCTGCCGGAGCATCGGGGTCGATCTTTACGCTCACGCTAACCGCCTCCTCCTTTTCAATCCGCTCGCGAATCTTGTGGATGGTGAGGAACTTCCCGCCGTCCTTCCCCGCGAGGGGCGAGTTGTTCGCGTAGAAGTTCATGCTCAGGGTACTGGGCTCGACCTTGATCGCCGGGAGGGCATCCGTGGTGTCTACATGCGCGATGGTGTCGGAGATCAGGACATTGTCCAGGCCCGCCAGCATCGCGATTTCACCTGCCGCTACTTCTTCGGTCTCTTTGAGTTGGATGCCTTCGTAGGTCCAGAGCTTGGTTACATTGAAGCCGGTCTTCTTGTCGCTTCCTTCACGAAGCATTTCCACGCGGTCCCCAACTTTAACCGCGCCCCGCAACACTTTGCCACCGAACATCCTTCCCAAGTAATCGCTGTAGTCCAGATTGTTAACCTGAAGTAGGAATGCTCCTTCGTCTTGCACTTTGGGCGGTGGCACGGCGTTCACGATCATTTCGAACAGTTCGCGCATATCCTTCTCGCTGCCGTCGGCGGAGACCCGGGCGTAACCCCCGGCTCCGCTGCCATACAAATGAGGGAAGAAGAGGTCCTCCTCGTTGGCGCCCAGGTCGATGAAGAGATCGATTGTCTTATCGTACGCGTGCAGCGGTCGAGCGTTTTCGCGATCGATCTTATTAATGAAGACTAGCGGCTTGAGGCCGTTTTGAAACGCCTTCTTGAGCACGAAGCGGGTCTGGGGCATCGGGCCTTCGTTAGCGTCGACGACTAAAAGAACTCCATCCACCATGCTCAGCACGCGCTCGACTTCGCCGCCAAAGTCGGCGTGGCCGGGCGTGTCGACAATGTTGATCTTGTAGTCCTTGTAGTGGACGCTGGCGACCTTGGAGAGAATCGTGATGCCCTTCTCACGCTCCAAGTCGTTGCTATCCATAACCCTTTCGGTCATGTGCTGGTTTTCTCGGAATATGCCCGCCTGCTTAAAGATGGCATCGACCAAGGTCGTCTTACCGTGATCGACGTGCGCAATGATCCCTATATTGCGAATGTGGGAGGGCATGAACAAAAGTGTACCAGTTGGCTACTATTTGAACCTAAAAAGGCCTAGAACCAATGGTTTATGTGTAGGCTGCCGATAATGTACGTGCCGATATATGCAATGAGTCCGAATCGCAACGCAAATTTAGCGAGGAAAGGCTTCACCCACCCGACAATCTCCAACCCCACGATCGGGGCCATAGAGAAGAAAGTTTTGGCGGCGATAAAGGCCGCGATGCTTTGATTCATGTAGGCGGCAAGGATTGGATTTGCTTCTTTGGCCAAGCCGTTGCCGACCAAAATTACAGTTGAAATGAGATCGAGCATACAAAGGGCTACCAGCGCGATGGATTCCCATCGAACTGGCCGTTGAGACCAATCTTTCAACCCTTTGTGAAATCCCATAATTTCAACTCTCAGTCTTCTATTCCTACGAATTCCGCTGGTAGTACGCCGAACTCTACCGGACTATGAGTCCAAGAGCACCCTCTCGGCGAGGATTAACGCGACAAAATCGTCGACCGGATCGGGAGGCAGTTGCATGGTGCTAGGCAACAGCCGTCGCCAGCCACGCCGGCGGTTATGGGTCCAGTACCTCTCGCGCGCTTGGAGCGTTGTGTTCTTTTCATCCACGACGAGGATTCCCATGCTTGGCATGTGTTCGCGAACGCGGTTAATCGCATTCGAACTGCTCGTTCCGCTCCCAATGATAACGAGGCTAAATGGA
>DATFHI010000059.1:0-13437 GCA_035248525.1 Fimbriimonadaceae bacterium
CTACTGTTGTGGCAAAAGTTTCATTCGACGGGGCCAAGACGACGCGAGCTCCCATTCTTCGACTGGCCGACCTGTATCGAGTTAAGAATGCGGATGAAGCAGATCAATCTGACCAAATCGTCAAGCCTGATAACGGTGAATACGTACGGGCCGGGAGCCTTCTGATTCCTTGGTCGAAAACCCCCGACAAGAATTTGACCTTCCAGTACGAAGGGTCCGTCAATAGTGGAAACGAAGACAAGATCAACGAGCACCAGGTGTACTTGACTGCTTGGTGGCTACCGTCGGCCGGGCGTTTGCCGTTCACCACTCGCGTTCGAATCACGGGTCCAAAGGACTGGATTCTCAAGTCCGAGGGTCCGACCACCGATCCAAGTTTCTTCGGTACTGCTGCTCAACCGGATTCTTCTGAGCAGGTGGTGGCATACAAGTGCGACCTGCCCATCAGCTATCCCAAGGTCATCGGTGGCGCATACAAGCTCGCCGCAGAAACAACCGTGGGGGGCAAGAATTATCGCGCCTACCACCTGGATACGGCGGAACCAGAGCGGGGAAGGAAGGAAGTGCAGGCTATTGCCGACGCCATCGCGTTTTTCGAAAAGACACTTGGACCATTTCCGTTCGATCATTACTACAGTTTCGATGCTCTCGGTTATTACGGAATCGAAAGCTACAGCCACACCCTATTGCAACGCGGAAATACCCTGCGTTTCCTGAGCCATGAAATCGGCCACACCTACTTTGGTGGACTGGTGCCCAACTCATATGCCAAGGACACCTGGAACGAAGGCATGACGCAGTACATCGACAGCATTGTCTATCTCAAAAATGCCGACCGCTCGTTGGAGGCTGGTCTTCGAGGAATGAACATCAACACGCCGATGTCCAAGATGGGGATCGCCCACGCCTATGGGAGCGCCACTTACTACCGTGGGGCGTATGTGATGCGCATGCTGGAGGATGAAATCGGGCAGGATAAGGTGCTTGCCGGGTTGCGAGCAATCGTTAAAGATCGGGTGGGGAAGGACACGACCTGGCCAGACCTGCTCCCTTACTTTGAGGCAGCGAGCGGTGAGAAATTAGGGTGGTTCTGGTCTCAGTGGATCACCAACTCGCGGTTTCCGAAGCTCACGGTGGTGGATTCAGAGCCGGTTCAGGTTGGAAGAACCTGGCGGACGCGAGTTACGGTTACGCAATCAGGCACCGATCAACCTTTCCGACTGAGATACAAGATCGTGTTGAGAAAGGGAACCACTAAGACGGAAAAAGTGGTCACCACCAAAGCTCCGGGCGAGACTTTTACCGTGGAGACGGACTTCCTACCGGCAACGGTAGACGTCGACGCGTTCCCATACACCTTGGCAACGGTTGTAAAGCAGGATCGCTAGCGCGTTCGGCGCCATCGGCTGAGTGGCAGCCAGATAAATTCGCTGCGTCCGATGATGTTCTCACGGGGGACGAGGCCCCAACCTCGGCTGTCAAATGAGCCATTTCGGTTGTCGCCGCACATCAAAAAGTATCCGGGAGGAATAGGCGCGGGAGGTAAATCGCGAAGCTCATCGAGCACCGTTTGCTCCTCCGCCGTCAGTTCGCTTCGGGGCTTCCAATAGTTCACCCATGCATAGGGTGAAGACGCATCTTCGGGCGCAGCCCCGACCGCGTATTTCTTGGAGATTCCGCTGATGTTGTAGTTGGGCCCCGCACCGATGCTTTCGTCGAGAATCACCGGAATGTACTGACCCTCCCACTCCTTACGGATGCCACTGTATTTGACCAACTTCCAGTCGAATAACATTTCGGGCTCACGCAGGTAAGGTTCGTTCGCCAGTTGGCCATTTCGGTATAAATGGCCACCCTTCACTTCGATCGTCATCCCGGCCGTGCCTTGACAACGCTTGATGAAGTCGACTTTCACCTCACCATTCTCGTCGCGCTGGTCTTTGCTGGTTGCCCAAACCGGTGGTTTGAACACGACAATGTCGCGGACTTGCGGGTCGGAGTACCGGTAGATCGCTTTGTTGGCAACAATGAAGTCATTGACCAAGAGGGTGTCGATCATCGATTCGCTGGGAATCAGAAATGCCTGGACAGCGAAGGGTCGGATCAGCAGGAAAACAAAAACGCCGGCGTAGATGATGGCATCCAGAAATTCGTTGATGACTCTCGCGAAAGAGTAGCCCCCGGATCGCAAGTGTGCGGCCGTGTTCTTCAGATACGGATACAGCGCCAAACGAATGATGGTGCAGATCGACACCAAAATGACGATTTCGCTTAATGGAGTGCGGGCGACGGAATCGATGAATTCTCGAAACCCGCCAGAATCAGTCGCTTGAGCGAGGACCGGCCACACGGTCTAGCGGCGCTCTTTGATGCGGGCGTCCTTTCCAACCTTATCGCGAAGGTAGTAGAGCTTCGCGCGTCGGACCTTGCCGCGCCGGGTCACTTCAATTTTAGCGACGTTTGGCGAATGGAGAGGGAACGTTCGCTCTACGCCAACGCCATTGGAGATCTTGCGAACGTTGATGGTCTCGGCGATTCCGCCATTCTTGACGGCGATGACCACGCCTTCGTAGACCTGAATTCGTTCCTTACCGGCTTCGCGGACCTTCACACTGACTCGTACCGTGTCGCCGGGCCAAATCTTGGGTAAATCGGACTTCTTGCAATCCTGTACGACACTCTCTAAAATCGCCGCTTTCGCCATCTTTTCTAATTCCTATGAGGCAGCCAGAAACAATCCGCGTCGGCTGCAAGCTTAAGAGGATAGCATATCTAAATCCTCATTATCCAGGACTGCGGACTCCAATAGGTCCGGTCTATTCTCCTTTGTACAAAGCAAAGATTGCTTACGTCTCCACTTTGCGATCTTGGCGTGATCACCGCTCAACAAAACGTCGGGAACCGATATCCCCATAAACTCCTCGGGACGCGTGAAATTGGGTGCACTGAGCAGTCCATCGGAATGGCTGTCCACTCGCAGGCTCTCCGAACTTCCCAAGGCTCCGGGCAACAGTCTCACTACCGCGTCTGCCATAACGAGTGCCGGCAACTCTCCACCGGTGAGGACATAGTCTCCGATGCTAAAGCTGTGCGTCGCGAACAGCTGGCGAATGCGATCATCAAATCCTTCGTAGTGTCCACATAGAAACACCACTCGGTCGAGTTGCGAGAGCGTCTTTGCCGACTCCTGAGTAAAAGATTTTCCAGCGGGATCAGTTAGTACGATAGCAGTGTTGACCGGTTTGTTCTCCGCTCCCAATGCCTTAAGTGTTAGGGCAATGGATTCAACTGCCATCAACATTCCCGGGCCTCCACCATATGGGGCGTCATCCACCTTTCCGTGTCGATCGTACGTGTAGTCCCGCGGATTGGCGGTATGAAACTCCGCGATGCCGCTTTCTTCCGCTCTCAGCAGAATGCTGTGACGACAGGCGGCGAGCACCATATCAGGGAAGAGCGTCACAAAGTCGATCCGCAACATCAGCTTATTGAACCCTCTGGGACTCCCGAAACCGAAGTCTCGAAAGGTATTCTCTACGCCATCCCTTTATTTTCCGGAGATCTGATGTCGAACATTCCAACCGATTTGAAGTACACCAAAAGCCACGAATGGGTGCGCGTAGAAGGCGATATTGCCACCATCGGCATTACTGACTTTGCACAATCGGAAATGGGCGACGTCGTATTCGTCGAACTTCCCAATGCTGGGCGGGTGCTGGCGGCGGGTGAAAGCTTTGGTTCCGTCGAGTCGGTGAAGACGGTTAGCGACATTTATGCGCCGATCGCGGGGGAAGTGGTGGAAGCAAATGACGCGCTTGGCGCGCAGTCGGAACTAGTCAACACAGATCCCTATGGCAGAGGCTTTATGATTCGGCTTCGAATCAACTCATCTGACGCAGACTCGCTCCTTTCGGCAGACGACTACCAAGGGATCGTGGGCTGAGGGGTAGCTGGAAACTATTGCCGGACATCGTCCGGCTCACTAAAACATGCCTTACATTCCGCATTCCGAAGCCGACCGCGAGCAAATGCTCGCCGCCATTGGCATTTCGTCCATCGACGAACTGTTCCGTGAGATTCCGGACAATCTCAAGGTCAAAGGAGAGCTGAATCTGCCCAGCGCACTGGATGAGCACCGGCTCTATCAGCATTTGAGCAGCATTAGTCGGAAGAATGTTAACCTCCAAGACGTTGTTTGCTTTCTTGGCGCGGGAATATACGACCGCTACATCCCTTCCACCGTCGGCGCGGTTATTTCCCGCGGTGAATTCCTAACTGCATACACGCCCTATCAACCGGAGCTTTCGCAGGGTTATCTGCAGACGATTTACGAATTCCAAACTATGGTTGCCGAGCTATATGGGATGGATATGGCCAACGCCTCCATGTACGATGGGGCAACCGCGATGGCGGAAGCGGCGATCTTGGCTCACGGCGTCAACGGCCGATCGACGATCTTCGTGAGTGATGCTGTTCATCCTCACTACCGGCAAGTTTTAGACACTTATTGCTGGTCGATCGACATCAAGGTGCAGATCCTGAAGTCCACCAATGGCAGAACTGAAAGCTTCAGTCCGGTGTCGTCAGATGGCGCCTGCATCATCGTGCAGTATCCCAACTTTTTCGGACAAATCGAGGATTTACAAGCTGCTCGCCAGGCTGCAGATGCCGCCGGCGCGATGCTGATCGTGGTTTCGGATCCAGTTGCCTGCGCACTGCTGAAGCCGCCCGGTGAATATGGGGCCGACTTGGTAGTCGGAGAGGGCCAGCCGATGGGTGTTGCAATGGGGCTTGGTGGTCCGATGGTCGGACTCTTTTCTTGTAAGAAGGATCTCGTCCGCAGAATCCCGGGGAGGATTGTAGGACGGACGACCGACGAGCAGGGTAGAAGCGGCTACGTAATGACCCTGCGCACTCGCGAGCAGGACATCAGGCGCGAAAAGGCGACTTCCAATATCTGCACCAACGAAGCTTTGATGGCCCTTGCGGCGACGGTCTACATGGAAGCTCTTGGCAAGATCGGAATGCGCCAGGTTGCGAAAAGCACGGTGAGAAACACCCAATACGCAATCAAAACGCTCACCGCGGCAGGTGGAAAGCTGAAGCACGCGGGCAAGGTGTTCGGCGAGTTTGTGTTGGAATTGCCAAAGCCTGCGGAGCAAGTCCGAAACAGTTTGCTGGAGAAAGGAATCCTTGCCGGGCTGCCTCTGGGGCACTACTATGCAGGAATGGAAAACTCTCTACTTGTCGCGGTAACTGAGATCCGGACCAAGGAAGAGATCGACCGCTTCGCCGACGGCCTTCGGCAGGCAATATAATAGGCTCCCGGTTAAGCCCGGGAGCCCAACGTCAATTCACTATTTGCCTTGTCGATAGGCAACCCACATTTGGTTCATGCGAGTTGACTGATTGCCCGTAAACGTGTCCATACACGCGTCGTCCGTGTAGTCCATGAAGTTCCGAATCGGGTCGAGTCCAGGGAACCTTGATCCCGTGCACGTGTCCCTACCTGCCGGGCAGCCGTAGGCCGGAGATTTTTCGGCGGGCGTGTCGCCACACAAATCACCTTTGGTTGCTTTAGTTACGCAGCCTCCCTGGAACGTATGGTACAGACCCATCCAGTGGCCAACCTCATGAGTTGCGGTGTCGCCCAAGTTGTAGGGAGCGGCGGATCCACCGGGAAGCGACGAGAAGAGAACCACAACGCCGTCCATCTTCGGATTGCTCGTATAGCTGCTGGGGAATGTTGCCCAGCCAAGCAATCCTTGCCCCATGTTGTTGGAATAGATGTTGAGATCGTCGGCGCTGCCAATCCTGAGGGCGTTCTTCATTTGAACCTCAGACGTACCGCCGGTTGTCGTGTACCAACTGGAATTGGTGGTGCGGTCGACAGATACCAAAGAGAATTGAATTCCGCATCCAACATAGGCATTGTTTAGAACGGCGATCTGCGAATCGATCATCGATTGAGGAATGTCCCCATTGCTGATGCCGGTTCCGCGATTAATCACATGCCAATGCACTGGGACAACTACCGTGGCTTTGGGAAGAATTTGGAGTTGGGATAGCCGCTGCTCCACTTTGATGATCTCTGCGGCGGGTAGGTCGGGCGTGCTGCAGCGGATTGGATTCTGCTGGAAAACCGGCGGAATCGGCTTTTGAGCAACCGATGCGCCGACGATGGCAAGCGCGGCCGTGGAGGCGCTAAATACAAACAACTTCGTTGGCAATTTCATTTTTTAGTCCTTCGGTCGGCATCTTTGTCGACCCTGGCGATCTCCACTATTCTATGGCAAAACCAGTCGAATCGCAAACCTAACCTTCGTTAGGCAAAAGGTAAAATTGATTCCTCCAGAATGCCCACGAAAACCGTTCCCGAGCCCAAGTCCATATTTGAGAAGTCCTACCCTGGTCGTATTGGTTGCAACCTTCCTAAATGCGATACTCCGGAAGTCGATTTAGCGTCGGCGGTCGGCGCTACTCGGCAGGAACTTCACCTCCCGGAAATTGGAGAGTTGGATCTGCTCCGCCACTTCACAAACCTGAGCCACATCAACTACGGAATTGAGACCGGCTTTTATCCGCTTGGTTCGTGCACGATGAAGTACAACCCAAAAATCAACGAGCGCACGGCTTCTCTGCCCGGATTCGCCGCATTGCACCCCATGCAACCTGTAGAAACGATTCCGGGGGCGATGGAGATCCTGATCGGGGTTCAGGACATGCTCTCGGAGATTTCGGGATTCGGAACAATCACGCTCCAGCCGGTTGCCGGCGCGCACGGAGAAATGACTTGTCTGATGCTTATCAAGGCGTACAACGAGTCTAGGGGGCAGGCGGAGCGAACCATTGTTTTGGTGCCGGACTCGGCGCATGGAACTAACCCGGCGTCGGCAGCTAGGTGCGGCTACAGCGTGAAATCGATCCCGACGGATGAGGCCGGGAACACAGATCTTGCGGCTTTGGCCAAGGCGTTAGAAGTCGACGGTCCCAAGATCGCAGCCTTGATGCTTACCAACCCATCCACCCTTGGGCTATTCGAGCCAAACATCGAGAAGATTTGCCAGATGGTCCATGATGTTGGGGGACAGGTCTTCTGCGATGGCGCCAATATGAACGCGATGGTCGGTACCACTCGGCCCGGCGATCACGGTTTCGACTGCATGCACTTGAATCTTCACAAGACCTTTAGCACTCCTCACGGAGGTGGCGGCCCCGGTTGTGGAGCTATTGGGTTGAAGAGCCACCTGGAACCGTTCCTGCCTGTGCCCGTGATTCTCCGAAATGATGCAGGAGAGGTTGTGGCGGAATACACACGCCCACAATCCATCGGTCGGGTGTCACCGTTTTACGGCCAGTTCCTTATGGAAGTCCGGGCTTACACCTACCTGCGAGCTTTTGGTAAGGAGAAGATTGCGGACATTTCCCGGTATTCGGTGTTAAATGCTAATTACGTCAGAGCTCGGCTGAAGGATGTACTCCCGCCCGCTCATGATCGACCTTGCATGCACGAGTGCATCCTCACTGCCGAGAAATACAAGAAGCAGCATGGTGTGCGCGCGCTCGACATCAGCAAGCGACTTATAGATTACGGCTTCCATCCCCCCACGAACTATTTCCCCTTGATCGTTCCTGAATGCCTGATGATCGAGCCCACGGAAACGGAATCCAAAGAGACGCTCGACGCGTTTTGCGATGCAATGATCCAGATTTGCCACGAAGCGGAAACCGACGCGGCGACCCTCCATCACGCTCCCACTACGCAAGTTGTTGGACGGCTAGATGAGACCAAAGCGGTCAAAGACCTGGACGTTCGTTGGAACTTCGAATCGAAGGAATTAGCTCCCGCGGGTTAGCGGATGAAGATCGGGGTTTTCGACTCGGGATTGGGCGGACTCGCTATCACCCGGGCGATCATCGATCGGTTGCCCGAGTACGACTACATCTACTTAGGCGACACCAAGCGCGTCCCCTACGGCAATAGATCCCAAGAGACGATTCACGACTTCACTGCGGAGGCTCTCAATTTTCTTTTCGCCGCCGACTGCCAAATCGTAATTTTGGCCTGTAACACCGCGTCTGCGGAGGCGTTGAGGAAGACGCAACAAGAGTATTTGCCTGCCAAATATCCAAGCCGCCGAATCCTGGGAGTCATCATCCCGACTGTTGAAGCGGTAGCCGCCAGCGGTGCGCAGAACGTCGCGGTGTTAGCGACGCAAAGTACCGTGGATAGTCGCGCGTATTGGTATGAATTTGAACGCCAAAGCCCAGCGACTGCCGTTACGAATCGACCGGCGCCACTGCTTGTTCCGCTTATAGAGAACGACGGCCTTCGATACATCGATCCAGTTCTTGGAGATTATCTACAGGGCCTGGATGCTGAAACTCTGGTTCTCGGTTGCACCCATTATTCGTTGATCAAGGATCTGGTCCGAGAGAAGTGGAAGGGTTCGGTATTCAGCCAAGACGAAATTGTCCCGGACAAATTGGCGAATTACTTGAAGCGACACCCAGAGCACGAATCGTTGCTTGAGAAGTCTGGACGATATGAGTTCAACGTCACGGATCTGACGCCCGGATATCAGAAACTTGCTACCCAAATGTTCGGATCTGAGCTAGTTCTGAGGAAAGTCGAGACTTGATTCAGGTTCGGCAAGAGGGTGCATTCGACGGCCCAGAGAACATGCGACGGGATTTGGACTTGGCATCCACCAGCCATATCGCCGCTCGCGTTTACTCTTGGAACGGTCCTTGGGTTAGTTTGGGAAAGAATCAAACGGTGGACTCGCAACTGATCTCCTCCGGTGTGCCTTATGTCCAACGTCCGACCGGCGGGGCAGCCGTGCTGCATGGCCATGACGCGACGGTGGGTTTGGTGGTACCGGTTCGGTACTTGGAGTCTGGACTAGGTTCAACCTTTCGAAACGTGACAAAGCCGCTTGTAGAAGCGCTTCGCGCATGCGGACTTCCGGCCGTGCTTGCCGCCAATGTACCGGGCGCATACGGCGGAGAGCAGAAATTTGATTGCTTTGTGAGCGTGTCCAAAACGGATGTCGTGCATGAGATCACGCGCGCCAAAATTTGCGGATGCGCCCTGCTTCGCACGCGGGAATTCGTATTGTTACAAGCGAGCATCCCGAACGGTGAACCATTAATCGACCCGGCGAAAGTATTCACCGAGCCTGCAAACTATTCCGGACCACTTTGGAATGACGCAGAACTGGCCTCAGAGTTGGAATCAGCCCTGCGGTACAACTTTGTCAATGTCTGACAAGCCGCCCAAGAAAACCCTGTTTCAGGAGTTCCGCGACTTTTCAATCAAGGGGAATGTCATCGACCTCACCGTTGGCGTGATTATCGGTGCGGCCTTCACAAAGATCGTAAACTCAATCGTCGAAGATTTGGTCATGCCGCCGCTCGGCGTCCTGCTGGGCAAGGTGGATTTCACCAATCTCTTCGTCCTTCTGCCCGGACAAGAGGATAAGATCGCTAAAGCGGGGAAGCCTCTCCAATCTTTGGCGGATTACAAGGCTGCCGGCGTCGCGACCTTTGCCTACGGGAACTTCATAAACAACGTCGTTCAGTTTCTGATCGTGGCGGTGGCGGTGTTCCTCATGGTTCGCTCCATCAATCGCTTGAGGGAGCGGTTTGGAGAACCGCCGCCTACCCCGATCGCCAAACGCCCTTGTCCGTTTTGCATCTCGGACATTCCGCAAGAAGCCACGCGTTGCCCGTTTTGCACCAGCGAATTGGTGGCCACCCAGACACATAAAAAGGCCGCCTGGTAGGGCGGCCATTTCCTTTTTTGTTGGTTAGGCCGTAGGGTTCGGGGTGATCGTGAAGCCCTGAGCGCTGAGCTCTTGGCCGATGTGCCTGAGCTTCTTCATAGCTCGGAGTTCGATTTGGCGAACTCGCTCACGAGTGACGTTCAACTCCGCTCCGACCTCTTCAAGCGTTCGGGATCTTCCGTCATCCAGTCCAAACCGGAGTCGAACGACGTCTCGCTCGCGAGAAGTCAAGCGGCCGAGAATGCCGTCGATCTCCTCACGTCGAATCAACGACCAAGTCACGTCTCCCGGCGTCGGCATGTTGGTGCTTTGGACAAAGTCTCCAATCGATGAGTTGTCCTTTTCGCCAACCGGTGTTTCCAGGGAAATCGGCTCAACCGCAACCCGCATCATCTCTCGGACACGGTCGACGGAGAGTCCGACTTCGCGGCTGATCTCTTCTTCGGTTGCTTCGCGTTGAAGCTCCTGCTGAAGTCGAGATGCAGTCTTCACCACCTTATTGATCAATTCCGCCACGTAAACCGGAATTCGAATCGTTCTGCCTTGGTTGATGATGGCACGGGCGATAGCACGACGAATCCACCACGTTACATACGTGGAGAAGCGGAAACCCTTGGACCAGTCGAACTTCTCAACTGCCCGGATCAAACCCAGATTGCCTTCCTGAATCAAATCGGCGAGGGGAATACCTCTCGCGTTGTACTTCTTGGCAATGCTAACGACCAATCGAAGGTTGCTCTCGATGAGGTGGCGCTTGGCTTCGATCCCTTCTGCCTCGATGCGCCGAATGACCATTGGGGTCAAATCGGTGGGACGTCCCATGTGGGCCAGTTCGCTTCGCTGGAGAAGTCTCAAGAGCTCTGCGCTCTTGCCCTTGTCGGCCAGCTCTTTGGCCATTACGCGAACGGCGAGATGGACTTCTTGCTCAGGGGTTAACAGCGAGGCACGGCGGGTTTGCCGCATCCACATTTCAAGCTCTTCGGAATCATCCGGAACTCGCTGTTCTTCTTCGCCCTCCTCGGCTTCTTCTTCTCCATCCGTCAGCGCCAACAAGTCATCTTCGGCTGGCTCTGCGTTGGGATCGTCCAGAAGGGGATTGGCGCTAGCTTCCGCAAAGGAGTGTCGTCCGGGCGTGCGAACGGTGATTGCGCGCCCTCTTCGCGGCGGAGTTGCTAACCCATTTTCTAATGGCATGACTGCTATTTCGTAACCTCCGAGTCTGGTACCCAGACTCTCTCATCCTTGGTCGTACGAGCCCTTCCTTTCACCGTTGAACAGCGGGGTTCATGAAACCTAATTTTCAAAATAAAAGTTCGCTAACTCAACCCACTTGGGGCGAGCGCGAACCACATTAACACAATGACTTTCCGATGTCAAGAAAGGGGAGTCAAGGGCAGCTGTGCCCGGGCTTCCATTTTCTCTTAGCAGCAGTATTTGTGCCAACTGTTCTTTAGACGTAGGCCCTGAGACATTCTGTTGCCGATTCGGACCAATGCCTAATGCATTGTACGAAGCTTTTCGACAACTCGCCTCAATTCCTTTCCTAAGGATGTAGCCGCTGCGCCTGTATTGTACTTACCGAAACTGATTCGAATTGTCCCCCGAATCCATACCGGGTCCATTCCTAAAGCGACTAAAACATGGCTTGGTTCCGTGCTTTTTGAACTGCACGCCGCTCCACTGCTTATAGAAAAGCCTGCTCGGTCGAGTTCGATTACCAGCGTCTCTCCCTCAACACCGAGGAAGCTAAGGCTAACGATATAAGGGGACGAACCGGGCGGAGTATTTAGTTGGAAATCTGTAAGATTCTTTAACTCGTGTAGGGCTAAAGCCCTGAGCTCCACGACGGTTCGTCTATCATTTTCGGCTTCGTCCGCTGCAATTGCCGCGGCGACGCCCATTCCAACTATCCCCGGGACGTTTAAAGTTCCGGCGCGCAATCCAAGCTCGTGCTCACCGCCATAGAGCAGTGGCTCAATGGAGACTGGTTCCTTCAGAATGAGTGCGCCAACACCCTTGGGTCCGTAAAGCTTGTGCGCGCTGCAGGATGCTAAATCAAACTCAAATTGGCTCAGGTTGACTTTGCCGACGGCTTGGGTTAAATCCCGGTGGAGTGCAGAACCCCCGATCGCAGGTGGATGTAGGATCGCACCAGTCTCGTTGTTCACTCCCATTACCGATATGAGGTCAGCGGATCGATCGCCATAACTGAGGTCATAGTTGTCGTTTGACAGGATCCGGGCATTTAATGCCAGGGCCGCTTCGCGAATAGAAGCATGCTCGAATGGCGACACCGCTACGGTTCCCCCACGCTGAAGAACCCAGTTGTTCGCTTCGGTTGCGCCAGAGGTAAATACGACCTGGTTGGGGTCATCCAACCCAAAAAGGTGGGCAACTCGTGAGCGAGCAAGGTCGACGGCATGGCTTGCCCGTCGACCTGGTTCGTGGATGGAATTGGCGTTTCCGAATGCATCCGAGAAGTAGGGAAGCATCTCCTCGATGACTCTGGGGTCTACCGGCGAAGTGGCCGCGTTATCAAAGTAGCGTTCGATCACGACTACTCCTCGTTGAATCCTCAGATTCGCAAGGCTGTTCCAAGAGAGCGCTTTCTACGACCCCGAAGCTCACCGGTTAGACTCCGGCAGGAACTCGGGAAAGCGCTTCTTTCATCAGTCGGGGGACGTCGCTCGTTCGATCGGCAACAGAAGCTCCCGCCGAGAGCATGGCATCCACCTTGGACTGAGCTGTACCCGTATTTCCGGAGACGATGGCGCCTGCGTGGCCCATTCGCTTTCCGGGAGGCGCGGTGCGTCCCGAGATGAATCCAACTACCGGTTTGCTCATGCGCTTGATGTATTCGGCCGCAGCTTCTTCATCCGACCCGCCAATTTCCCCTACCATGACTACCGCTCTGGTCTCGGGATCAGCTTCGAACATTTCGAGCGTTTCAATAAAACGGGTTCCGGGAACTGGGTCCCCTCCGATTCCGACACAGGTCGACTGTCCCAGGTCATGGCGAGTGAGTTCCCACACAATCTCGTAGGTCAAGGTGCCGCTGCGGCTGACCATGCCAATCGGGCCCGGCTTGAAAATATGTCCCGGCATAATGCCCATCTTGCATTGCCCCGGAGTGATGATTCCCGCGCAGTTTCCACCTAACAACCGGGTTTTCCCTTCTGACTTCAACCGGTTGACGATACGAACCGAATCTTGGACCGGCAAACCCTCAGTGATCAGGGTGACGAAGGGAAGTCCGGCGCCGGCACATTCGAGAACTGAGTCGGCGGCGAATGGTGCGGGAACGAAGATAAGTCCGGCATTGGCGCCGGTCTTCGCAACTGCTTCCTCAACGGAATCGAAGACCGGAACGCCAAGGTGAGTAGTGCCGCCTTTGCCAGGAGTTACGCCACCGACCACCTGTGTGCCGTACTCGATCATCTGCTGGGTGTGAAACCCACCTTCCCGGCCAGTAATGCCGCAAACAAGGACCTTGGTGTTCTTATCGACAAGGATGGACATGAGAGTCCATTGTACCGGCTAGAGGAGCATGCGATTGAGTCTAATCCGCGAGATTGGCATGCAAGGTTGCATGATCCCGCGGCTGGTTGTCGGGCTCCCGGGCTCCGAGTGCCACATCCAGTGAGCGACC
>DATFHI010000060.1:0-10943 GCA_035248525.1 Fimbriimonadaceae bacterium
CCCTGGTTGCCAATGCGGGCTATCCCGAGCAGAATGTCGACCTTGTGATCAACGGCACCGCCGATCAGATCATGAAGTCAGCGGAGGCCCTGGCACAGCGCGTCGACGAAAATGCCACTGTGCTGATCTATTTCAGCGGAGTTGGCATCAACATTGGCGGAAAGGACTTTCTCGCCGGCGTCGATACGGAAAGCATTATGGATTCGGGAAGCATGGCCGCCAAGGGTGCGCTTTTCAAGCTGTTCTTGACCAAGGGCGCGAAAGTCTTTTCCTTCTTCCAAACCAACCGCCCCATCACGAATGGCCGATATTTCGGCCAAGAAGTGCCGATGGTCGGCCAACTTTCGCAAATGCAAGCCTGCATTCCGGGCGGAGTTGCTTACTCATACATGCAAAGCGGTAAGGAGACGGGATTGTTCTCCAATGCAATGATTCGCGTGCTAGCTCAGCAACGCTCCAATCAGGTGCCCATCCTGGAATTCGGTTGGCAGGTCTTCAACAAGATGCGCCGGGGCGACACCGGAACCTCTGGAGGATCCAGCCGCCAGACCTGCACGTTGCCCGTACTGACGAACATCGCATCCGACGCACGGTTTTAAAACAGTAGCTCGGCGGCGATAACCAACCCATCGAGAGTCAGCGTTTTGTCGTAGGTCTCAATGGATTCGCACAGATCCAGGAACACCGAGCCCAAGCCACCCGTTGAAACGACTTTGGCTACGCCGCCCAATTCCTGCTTGATCCGAGCGGCCAAATAGTCGATTGCCCCCGCGTAACCGAGCATTAGGCCAGATTGCAGCGACTCCACCGTCGTCTTCCCTATCGCTCGCTCGGGTGCCTTTAAATCAAACCTTGGCAATCGCGAGGTCCGACCCACAAGCGCCGAACTTGCGACCTCGATTCCCGGCAGAATCGCTCCTCCGGCGTAGGTTGCGTCTGACTTAATCGCGTCGAACGTCGTTGCTGTGCCGAAGTCCACAACGATGGCCGGCGCGCCGTACCGCGAGGCGGCTCCCATTGCATTTGCCAGCCGGTCCGGCCCCACTGCGGATGCCGGTTCATATTCGACCTTCAACCCAACCTGCGCGCCGGTTTCCAAGAAAGCGACAGGAGCATGCATCCACTTCTCCGAGAGCCGCTTGATGCTCGATTGAATCGCCGGTACCACCGTTGCCGCAACGACCCGGTCCACCTGAAACGGGAGATTCGCAAGTTCAAACAGCCCCCTCAACCAAACCGCGAGCTCATCCTCGGTTTCTGCGCCATCGGTGTTTCGACGCCAGGTCGCCAGCCACCGCGAACCATCCCAAACTCCGTACACCGTTTGGGTGTTTCCGGCATCAATCACCAAGAGCATGGGTCAAATCTACCCGCGAATAAACTTTTCCGCCGGCTTCTTGAGCAAGTGCATCGATTAGCCCTTCCGCGACCTGGTCGCGTAGTTCATACTCGTCCGCTTCCACCATGACCCGCACCATTGGTTGGGTGCCGCTGGCGCGAACGTTCAGACGCCCCCGACCAACAAGGTCCGATTCTGCCTTAGCCAATGCCGACTGGAACCCTGGACCAGAATTCCAGGTTTCTCGATCCGCCACTTCAACATTGATCAGAGCCTGTGGCCACGGGGCATATGCCTCTATCCATGCCGATGCTCGGGTTTGCGATTGCTTCAGCACCCGTAACACCTCGAGCATAGTGACCAACCCGTCACCCGTCGGCTGTCGGTCTGGGAATATGATGTGCCCGCTCTGTTCTCCGCCAACCTTCGCCCCGGTTTGGGCGATTTTTTGAGCCACGTATTTGTCTCCAACCGGAGTCCGCTCCAGTTGAATTCCCTGGCTCGTCATGTACGCCTCAAATCCACCATTGCTCATGATGGTGCCCACGACAATTGACGGATTCGGCCGATGGTGCAAGGCCCACAGGCCGATAGTCCGGTCGCCGTTGATCAACGCGCCGTTCTCATCGCTAAAGACGGCCCGATCCGCATCGCCGTCGAAGGCTACGCCGATATTAGAGTTTGAACTCACAGTTAGGGATTGGACAGTCTCAGGTTTTGTCGCCCCGCCTTCCTCGTTGATGTTCATCCCGTCGGGTTCGACACCGGTTACTGCAACAATTGCTCCCAGCCTCGCGAGGATTGCCGGACCCAGTTCATAGGCGGCGCCATTAGCCGCATCGACCGCGACCCGCATTCCATCGAGACGCTCTGGGACAATCTCTTCCAGAAATTGCAGGTAGTGCTCGATACCGGAACGAGACGGATTGAGATATCCAACCTTTCCTCCGGTTGGGCGGTTTTCCGGCTCCGCATCCATGAGGGACTCGATCTCAGCTTCGACTTCATCCACCAATTTCCGACCATCATGGCCAACTAATTTGATGCCGTTATCGGGAGCGGGGTTGTGACTCGCCGAAATGATCACGCCAAGGCCGTAATCTTCTGTTCTCGCAATGTAAGCGACGGCTGGAGTCGGCGCCACGCCGAGCGTGGTTACGTCGATGCCTACTGAGCAGAATCCCGCGGAGATCGCGGCCCCCAACATGGGGCCGCTGCGACGGGTGTCCCGACCTACCACCACTGAGGGGGTGTGACCATTCTTAGCCAGCCACCGACCGGCCACTTGTCCCAACCGGAAAGCTAATTCCGGAGTCAGCATTTGATTCGCAACCCCTCGGATGCCGTCGGTGCCAAAGTAGCGACGGCTCACTTCGCTTTGCTTACCCGGACTTTCGCGTGGCGGATGACGCGATCGCCAATCTTATAACCCGCTTCAATTTCGTCCACAATCGTTCCCGGAGGATATTCGTCGGATTCAACCGTCGCAATCGCATCGTGCAGATCATGGTCGAATGGAGCGCCGACGGCTTCGATTCTGGTCACGTTTTGACTTGTGAGAACGCTGCGGAATTGGCGGTCGACGGCCAGGACGCCCTCACGAATGGCATCCGGGTCTGCTCCTGCTTCGATCGCCGCAAGTCCGCGCTCGAAATTATCCAACACGGGCAGTAATTCCAAAAATATTCGCTCTTTGGCGCGCTCTTCCACAAGCCGCTTTTCATCCATCACCCGCTTTCGGAAATTTTGAAAGTCGGCCATTGTGCGAAGGAGTTGGTCCTTCAATTGATCTCGCTCGTCGTTGGCCTTTTGGAACTGTTCGCTTAAGTTCGCGAGATCTTCTTCGACGGCGGCCGCAGATTCGGTTTCAATTTCAGGATCGGTCGGGGTCGGATTTTGCTTTTCGGTCATAGATATTGGAGAGTTTACCGACCACTACGAGCGTCGAAGAACCGAAAGGCCGAGGGGATCGCATCGGCGACAATCATGAATTGCTCGCTGGCCTCGACTTCCTCGACGACCGATCCCTTTCTCGGGGCGAGGAGTTGGGCGAAGCTTCGGGCGCTTCCGATGTTTGGATCCTGCTTTCCCACCGCGAAAAAGATTGGAATCGAATCAGCGCTGCTTGGCAAGCCGCTCGCGCCCGTCCCAAATAGGGCAATTGCCGCTGGTTTAGGGTTGAGGCTGCCAGTGTCCAAGGCCAGGGTCGATCCAGAGCCATGACCGATAATGAACACCCTGTCTATGGCTTGGCTGCGCCGCTTACGCACCCATTCCAAAACGTCCGCAACCGCCGTCTCTGAATTCCGTGGCGAGATGAAAGCCCAATTACGCCTGGTTGCCTCGGTGACCGCTGCGCCGTGGCCGTACAGGTCGAAGTACATATTCTCCGATCCGCCGATGCCGTTTAAACCTATCACGATGGTGAGCGGTCCCCGCACTTGCCTGGGGAACGTCGCCCGGAAAACGGTGTTTTTGTACTTGGCGAGCGGTAACGTATCCGCTCGATCCAGCCTGAGCCGTCCCTCATCTAACAATTCCGCGGTGAATAGGTACTGGATGATAGGAAGGTCCGATTCATAATCGTCCGGCGAATTTACCGACTTCTCCAAATATTGGCAAAGGTAGAGCGCCTCCGGTTGCTTGGTTGTTTTCAGGATTGCGATCCGCTCTTTCGGCTTCTTGACGATCGACAAAAAGATGCTTCGCTGTTCCGGACCAACCTGTACGGGCATCAAGTAGCCGACTTCCGGATTCTGGAGTATCTCCGGATTCAACTGCTCTGGCCGGACTTCGACGGTCAAATCGCGACTTGGCGTCGTAACAACCGTCTGTCGGCCAATTTGAATCCGGACCGCCCTTTTGACCACTGGCTCATATGCCCAGCCGATCCTGAGCTTTGCCGGCGATCGAGGCTCCACAAATGCCGGTTCGAATCTGAGTGAAACCGCGTCTTCCGGGATGGTCGCGCGTCCAAGCAAAGTCGCCGTGGCTTCGTCCAAGGCACGGCAAGCCTGTTCATTTTGGTCGGATGACAAAGCGGCAAACGCTGCGGTGATCTTTTCCGTCGCCGCCAGTCGGCGGGTCTTGTCCGGAGTTGAAATCCAAGTTTGGTCGAGACGCTTAAGCCGGTCGCCCAACTCCATACGACTCGCGATTGCCGCCCCGCCATCGAGTATCGCCAATGCGGCCAAAAATACGGCAACCATTGAACTCAAGTTTACATCAAGTGGAGGCTAGACGAAGTGTAGCCAGATACCTTGCCCGAGATGCAATCGACACCCCAGCAATTACAACAGCAAGTCCAAAAAGCTGGAGTCCAGTTAAATGCTGCCCCAGGATCCAATAGCCAAAGATCGCGGCGACGATGGGAACGAAGAATTGGTACATCATGGCGGCGGCTGGTCCTTGGGCTTTGACTCCTTCGTAGAAGCCCACAAACCCCAGCACGCCGGCTCCGAACACCACATGGGTCAACATTCCCCAGGTTGTTGGCGTGAAGTCTTTCCATGGCGTCTGGATGGTCGCAACGAGTCCATACGGAATGAGCACCAGGAGAGCGGCTGGCATGGATAGCGTCAAGGACTGGACGGGTGAATAGCGATTGACCAACGGCTTGCTCAGGACGGCGCTGTAAGCCCAAACAATGGCCGAAGACAATATCAGGAGGTTCCCCACCATCGAACCGCCACTCGACTGCGCGCCGGCGGCGATGACGATTGCGGTGCCGATAAATGCCACGACCGCTCCAATTACCGCGCCTGGAGTAAATCTTTCCTGCTTCGCCATTACGGAAAAGATCGCGACAAATATCGGGGCGGAAGCCAAGATGATTGCGCCCTCGGCGGGCGAAGTGCGGTTCATGCCCTCCAAGAAGAGCACCATGTAGATTCCCATGGAGAGGAACCCTTGGATCAAGACCGGCAGCGAATCGCGCGTGTACTTGAGGGATTCCCCCCTAACCCGGCAAAATAGGAGCAGCAGGAGATACATCGGCACGAATCGAACTAACGAGAGGGCGGCCGGGGTCATCTGCTGGTACAGCACTTTTACCGCGACGAAGTTAAATCCCCAAACGAGTACAGTGGTGGTAAGCCACGGATTAGGTAGGGGAAGCCTTCGCGACGGCACGATTGGATTATGGCAGGGCTGCCGAAGGTCAAACGGTACAGATCAGGGTAGGGGACAGGGTTTCAAACGATGTCGATGACAGATTATTCGCAAACCAACTGGGGCGCCGCCAAGCGCTTCAGATTGGTGCTCCGAGAAGGAGCCAACGTTCGGGACATGGGTGGCGAGGCCGACATGTCGATTGCCGTCGGCATTGTCGACAGCATATTCATGAATGCTCTGGACACCGGCACATCGGACATCCACCTTCAGCCCGAGCGGGATCAACTACGAATCCGTTATCGACAAGACGGGGTGTTGCACGACACCGGCCAACTTCCGAGCGAGCAAGCGCAGAACGTGTTGGCTCGACTGAAACTTGCCGCAGGAATGAGGATCGATGAAAACCGGGAACCCCAGGACGGTCGCCTGGACATGGAATACAACGGCCGCCGCCTCAGCGCCCGCGCCAGCTGTATTCCCTGTTTGAATGGCGAGAAGTTCGTTATGCGACTTCTCGACCCGAATGCGATGAAGGTCGAGTTGCCGAAGCTCGGTATGCCCGAGGATGTATTGGCGAAATGGTCGAGAGCGATTCAAGTCCCGTACGGACTCATCTTGGTTACGGGACCGACGGGTTCGGGCAAGACCTCCACCCTCTACGCTTCCCTTCACCAGCTCGACGCCAAGAAACGGAACATCGTCACCGTTGAAGACCCGATCGAATACGAATACGAGAACAACATCGCTCAAGTCCAGGTAACGGAGAAAATGACCTTCCCGAAGGTGATGCGGACCTTCCTCCGACAAGACCCCGACGTCATGATGGTCGGCGAAATGCGCGACCCGGAGTCCCTCGCGATCGGAATCCAAGCCGGTCTGACGGGCCACTTGGTTTTAAGCACGCTCCACACCAACAACTCCATCGAAACCTTTGGCCGAATGCTCGATATGGGCGCAGAGTCGTACCTTGTCGCGGGAGTTACCGTGGCAATCCTTGCTCAGCGGCTGGTTAGACTGAACTGCAGCAAGTGTCGCCAACCCTACACTCCCAGCGAAGATGAGATCGATATGTTGAAGCTGAACGAGGGAGAAATGGCGGGGGTGAAGTTTGCCAAGGGCGCAGGTTGTGCGGAGTGCAAGGGCACTGGCTATAAGGGCCGAATTGGCGTATTTGAACTCATTATGGGCACCCCAGATCTTCGAGCGGCGATTGCCAAGAACGCAGACTTTCCCACCATGCAGGAGGTCGCGCGACGCCAAGGCTACCGAACCATGTTGGAAGACGGCAAGCACAAGATCTTCCAGGGTTGGACAACGCCCGACGAAGTCATCAAGGCCGTGTACACCCAAAGCATGGACTAGGACGCCTACTTTCGGGTGCCTGGTTTTACCGCTGGAATTTGCCTCAGCCAATCCGGAATTTCATCTTCCGCATAGCTTTGGGCCGTGACCTTGTAAGAAGAAACAAGGGGCCGCGATAGGGATAAACCTTCCTGCGCCCGATCGATCAGAACGCCAAATGCCGCAACATCTGCCCCGGCGGCTTCAATTGCACCTTGAGTTTCGATGAGTGAAGTTCCGGTGGTCAAGACGTCGTCGACGATTAGAATCTTGGAATTTGGGGGCAGAGTCTTTCCCCGCCGCAAGGTCTTAATTCCGTTCTCCGTCTCTACGTAAACCGCTGGTAGCCCCAGTTGTCGCGCTACTTCGAACGCGATGATGATCCCGCCGGTCGTTGGCCCGGCCACGGCCGTCAACATTTCATTTGGGCACTCGATTTTAAACTTATCAATGAGCTCGGAGCAAAGCACGGATAAGACATGCGGCTGTTCCAGGATCCGGAACTTCTCAAAGTAGGTGTCGGAATGTCGGCCACTCGTGAGGATGAAGTGCCCGGTGAGAATAGCGCCTGACTCCTCGAGCAAGGCGCGAAGATCCACAGCCATGGTGCGCCTAACCCGTCACCGAATAGGGGGTCATGTCGCGCACCACTTCGTTCTTGTCATCCAGAAGGACAATTTTAGGGGTGACTTCTTCATCTGTCCACGTAAAGGCGCATATGATCAGGCGGTCCCCGGCGTTGAAATACCTGGCCGCGCCGCCATTTAGACCAACAACCCCCTTTGGTCCGGCAAAGGCATAGGTGTTGAGTCGGGAGGAATGGTCCACTGCCCAGATCTGAACCATTTCACCATCTTGGATACCCACTCGATCCATCAATTCCCGGTCGATTTCGATGCTTCCGACGTAGTCCGGGTTGGCATAGGTAACCCGGGCGTGGTGCAGCTTGGATTTAAGCAACTGGAGCAGGCGCATCTTTATTATCTGGGTTGGGATCTTCTTCTAATTGCGGTTCGGGTTCAACCGGCTCGCCGGATTTGGGGTTCTTGGGTCGGCGATAGAAGGCGGCAAGAAATCCGCCGATCGCCAATATACCAGCCCCCGCCCAAACCAGACCGGTCATCGGCTTGTAATAGAGGTCGATCGGATACAGCGCCTCTCGGAAGAAGAGCTGAATTTCGGCTCCCTTTGTAGCCGCATCGATCCGCGTCATCATCACCCGGAACTCGCCGGCGGGCGGCATGTCGGGTCCGTCGCTTACGCTCAGGGCAGGACTAACCTGAAATTGCTCTTTGTCGTAGGCGATGTCCACTTTGCCGACAAACTTGGTGCCTGGTTGGCCGGGCTCTCCAATCATGTCGTAGCCTTTATAGGTGACGGTTACTCCTTTCAGAGTCTTGGATTCACCCACCTTAAACGACTCGGGGTTGTCCCAGTAGTTCATCGCGGGTGCGCCGAGGGCGAAGTACACGTCGTGGGTGCCATGCCGCTGAATGTGCGGCCAGAACATCGGCTTGGGACCGTCACCGGAATCCGTGTAATAAAGCCCTGGACGCGCGACGAATGAGCCGTCGGGTCCCTTAACATCGAACTCGACTTTGTTGTTGCGGTCGGTCAATTTGGCGGGATCAGGGTCGGCGCGCAATGAAACGACATATCCAAGTCCCTGCCCCGGCCGCGAACGCTGCACGGTAACCTGGGCATGCTTCTCCAACCCGCGCGATACGACCATTCCCGCCATAAACACCGCGAGGCCAAGGTGGGCTACAAAGCCCCCGATGGACATCGGCGATCTCTTTAAGCTCTCGACGATCCGCCAAATGTTCCCAATAGCCGCGAAAAGAGACAGAAACACCAGGAACGCGACCCAGTAGACCGTTCCGACTTCGATCTTGCCGGCGATCAGTGTGGTCCGGTTGGGATCGGCAGCGACTCCCAAGTCCGGATGTCGGAAGAAAAAGAGTGCGAGGCCGGTCAATCCTACGCTTATGGTGACAATGTTCAGGATCTTATTGAACAGCTCTTTGGCGGTCAATCCTTTCCACGAGATGAAAGGTACCAATCCAATCAGAGCGATTACCGGGATGTAGGCCCAGCTGAGTACCTGGTGATACAGCCATTCTTCGATCGCCACGTTCCTCTTCACCACGACCGATGACAAGAAGGGCATGCTCATGCCAATTGCCGTTGCCGCCCCTATGCCGCTGAGCAATAGGATGGCTGACTGATAATAAGCTTCCCGGTTCAAGCCCTTTGGCGTAGAGCCATTTGAGAACTCGAGAGCCAGCCGCCGTCCCCGGACGATATACAGTCCAAAGAACGTCAGTAGTGTCGCCACGCCGATCCCGACCAGAACCCATAGCGCGCCGCGCTGCATTTCGGCAAAGCTATGGACGCTTGCACTGCCAAGGAATCCGGATCTGGTCAAGAACGTGCCGTAGACAAACGCAATAAAGGGCAACCCCGCAAGCATTAGGTTGCCGCCAACGTAACGTCCTCGCGAAATCTGAATGATCAGGCCGTGAATTAGACACGCGACCAAAATCCAGGGTACGAAACTGACGTTCTCAACTGGATCCCAAGCCCAGAAGCCTCCCCAGCCGAGGGTCTCATAGGCCCAGAATCCGCCCATCATGAGCCCTAGACCGAGAATAGCGGCGGACCCGATGGCCCAAGGCCGGATCATTTTCGCCCAGTCGATTGGATTTCGCTCCATCATCGCGGCGATCGCCCAACAGAACAGAACGGTTAGTGAGCCGAACCCCATGAAGATCGTCGGCGGATGGATGACTACCCAATAGTTTTGCAGCGACGGCGTCAGGCCGGTTCCGGTTGGAGGGACAACCGGCTTCGGCATGCTCGCAATTTCAGGGATGAGATTGAATGGCGTTTCGTACGCGAGGATCGCCCCAAGGGCGGCCAAGAAGAGGGCGTAGGGGATGGTGAACCAACGCCGATAAATGCCGGTCGCTCTGCCTGCGAGCAATCCAAAAATGGCGGAAGTGACTGCCCAGAGAAGGAAGGATCCCTGTTGCCCCGACCAGATCGCGGCGATTTTGTACTTGAATTCCAAGTCTGCTTCGGCGTGTCCAAAAACGTATTCGTACTGGAACTGGTTGCCGAGAAACAGCGCGGCCAAGCTGCCAAATGCTCCGAATAAACAAAGTGCGCCTACCCAAAAACTGATCTTCCCCAGGCGCGCTTTGGATCGAAACCAACCGAAAGCGGAGATCGCAAAGAACAGAATCGCGCCGAAAATAAATCCCTTTCCGATGAACCCTAAGGCCATTCCCAAGGCCGGAGCATCCGGCATCGGCGGCAGTTGGTTTTCCACGCTATATTTTGGCCTTTTGCGTCCCTTCGTATTTCGACGGGCACTTCACGAGAAGCTTGTTCGAATGAAACTCGTCCCCTTGCATCGAGCCGATCGCAACAATTTCGGTTGCTTGCGACATGTCTTGGGGAGGCGGGCCGGTGTAAACCACCTGCATCGATTCGCCATCCTTATCCTTCATTCGAAATCGGATCGTCTGCTCGCGGAAATCGTTGCTGATGCTGGATTTGTCCAGAATTCCCTTCAAATGAACGTTTGTGGCACCCGATTTGCGCGCTTCGGAAACTGAAACGTATGGGCTAGCGTTGACAATGAATGCCGTCGATACGCCGAATATGGCGAGCGCAACCAAAACGACCGTGATTAAAGTGCCTATTTGGAGCTTCATAGCGCGTCCCAAGCGTATCTACGCCGTTCGGCGAACCGAACGATTAAGCTTGTGAGATAAAATTACCACGATGAAGTTTCCCACTCGTCCCAAAGACCTCCAAAAACTGGCAGTTGCCGGAGGAATCGCCGCCCTTATTGGAGGCGCCGCCCTTACCCGAGGTCAGCTTTACCGAGGACCCGATTTCTCGAAGATGAAGGTTTCCAGCGAGCGGGACCAGCTCTGGTTTGAAACAAATGTGGGAAGTTTCAAGATTCTGCCTCGCGGAGATGTTTTGCCAAGTGGAGACCTCTCCATGGCTTTTACCGGAAGCGTTTTGATCAGTGAATTGAACGGCGCGGTCACCCCGGTGGGCAACGTTCGGCGGGAGTACTACAACAAAGAGCACGGCCGCGAGGTTTGGTTCGGTGCCGGAAAACTTACGATCA
>DATFHI010000061.1:0-8486 GCA_035248525.1 Fimbriimonadaceae bacterium
CTGTGTGGGGTAATCACCGCCAAGCTCTTGCACTCCCAAGGTTGGGTGATGGGAACGGAACCCTCCGCGCTGCAAGCTATCGTCGGCGGTGGATTGTGTTTGGCGCTCGGGCTAGCATGCGGTTTGGTGAATGGCATCCTCGTCGCCGCACTCAAAGTGCATCCATTTATCATCACTTTGGGCACGATGTGGGTGTTCCGTGGAATTGCATTCGTAGTCAGCAAGGGGTTGAGCATCACCTTTCCAGAAGGGCTAACCGGAATATTTAAAGCGTCGTTGGGATTGGAGAAAGGCCTCTACGCGGTGCCTGTTCTCCTCATGGTTGTCGTGGTGATATTTGGATCGATTCTCTTCGGTAGAACCGTGTTTGGACGGCGAGCCTACGCAATCGGTGGAAATTCGGAGGCGGCACGCTACGCGGGTCTCCCAATTTCACGCACATTAGTTGGAATTTACGGTTTGAACGGTTTGCTTGCAGGATTGGCGGCGTTTGCCGGATGCAGCTTCTATGGGGCAGCGTCGAGCGCGGATGCCACAGGTTATGAACTGTTCGTCATTGCCTCGGCGGTGGTGGGTGGAGCGTCGCTTCTCGGTGGTAAGGGCACGGCATTCGGAGCGATGTTGGGGACGATTTTGATTGTGCTGATTCGGCAGTCGATCCGCATTCTCCATTTCGACCAAAACTACGAGTCCATTCTCATCGGCATCGCCGTTGTCGCCGCGGTGGTCTTGGATCAGGCGTCGCAAGGCTGGCGTCGACGGAGAGTTGCGCAATGAGTGTCATTCTCGACCTTCAGGGAATATCCAAGCGCTATCCAGGAGTCGTGGCGTTGGATGACGTTTCCCTTACGGTTCAGGCGGGTACGGTACACGCGCTGATGGGTGAGAATGGAGCCGGGAAAAGTACGCTCGGCAAGATCATCTGCGGACTCGAACATCCGGACTCCGGGCAGATTTTGTTCGAAGGCAAGGAGGTGAGGTTTTCAAACCCGGGGGACGCAGTCGCAGCGGGCATTGGAATGGTCCACCAGGAACTGCTGTTCTGCGAAAACTTGTCGGTCGCGGAGAACCTGTGTTTGGGAGACACGCCGCACAAGGGACCGTTCGTCGACCGCGCGGAAATGGTGAAGCGGGCGAAAGAGTCCCTTGCTCGAATTGGAGCCCAAGTTGATCCCCTGGAGAAATTGGGCAATTTGCCGGTGGCGGTGCAGCAGTTGGTGCAAATCTCGGGTGCCGTTGCCAAGGGCGCAAAGGTTTTGATCTTCGATGAGCCGACATCGTCGCTGTCGCACCGCGAGTCGGAGAATCTCTTCGAGTTGATCGGGCAACTGAAGGCCGACGGCGTGACGTCGATCTACGTGTCGCACCGGATGGAGGAGATCTTCCGGCTTTGCGATGCGATCTCCGTTCTGCGAGACGGCAAGCATGTCGCGACACGAAATGCATCGGAATACGACCACGATCGACTGGTGTCCGACATGATCGGCCGCGACCTCGACCCTCACACCATTGGATCGGCTGACCTTGGTTCTGTTGCCTTGAAGGTCACATCATTGAGTTCGCCCGGTTTGTTTTCAAACGTCGACTTCGAGGTTCGAGATGGGGAAGTTGTCGGCTTTGCTGGATTGGTAGGCGCGGGCCGAACCCAAGTTTTGGAAGCGATTTTTGGTTTGGATTCCAATGTCACCGGCACGGTTGAAGTCCATGGGCGGGCGATGTCCCTCGAAGGTACTCGGCATGCGATTAAGCGCCGCATTGGATTGGTGCCCGAAGATCGCAAACGGCATGGCCTCGTGCTCGGAATGAAGATTCGCGAGAACGAGACCCTTCCGATATTGAACAGGATGTCCCGACTTGGCTTTGTTCGCCAGAGTCTGGAGCGGAAGACGGCGAAGGAGTACTTTGACCGGCTTGCGATAAAGGCTCCCGGCATGGAATCTGTCACCGGAGGACTGTCGGGCGGGAATCAACAGAAGGTCGTGTTGGCTAAATGGCTCGCCGCCCATTGCGACATCCTCATGGTCGACGAACCAACCAGGGGGGTGGATATTGGAGCGAAGGGCGAGATCCACGAGATCCTCCGCGAGCTTACGCAGGCTGGCAAAGCCGTGCTCATGGTTTCGAGCGAGCTTCCGGAATTGATTAAGATGGCGGACCGAATTTTAGTCTTTAGAGATGGAACGATAGTCGGTGAAGTTCCGCGTGCCGAGGCTACCGAGGAACGGTTGATCCGGCTAATGACGGGGATTTAGCTACTTGATGCTGCCGAGCATCACGCCGCGGACGAAGAACCGTTGGCAGAATAGGAACACCACCAACAGCGGAAGCATTACGATCACCGCCGCCGTCATCTGAAGCGGCCAGTTCGTCCCTCCATAACTGTTCTTGAAGATCGAGAGGCCAACCTCGAGCGTCCGCATTTCGGTGGAGTTGGTGTAGATGAGGGGGTTGAAGAAGTCGGTCCAGACACCAAAGAAGGTAAATGCCCCGGCGGTGGCGAGTGCTGCCTTGCTCAGCGGCAGAATAATGCGCGAATAGATTCTGAATTCGCCCGCGCCGTCCATTCTCGCGGCCTCATCCAGTTCCGGAGAGATGGACATGAACTGTTGTCGGAGCAAAAACACCGAGAAGGCGGATGAAACTCCGGGGATGATCAGAGCCCAGTAGGTATCCAGCCAGCCAAGATTCCGAATCAGGAGATAAACCGGTATCTGGGTCACCGGACCGGCGAACATCATCGAGCCGAGGAAGAGCATAAACAGCAATTCTCGGCCTTTGAATTTCAATCTCGCAAACGCATATGCCGCAAGAGAGGTCACAAAAAGTTGGCCGATGACCACGGCCAGGGTAACCACGACGGTGTTAAAGAAGAATCTCTTCACCGGCAGGTTGGGGTGGTTGAAGACGAAATCGTAATTGTCCCATCGAGGCTGGATGACCACCTTCTCGGTCGGTTTGCCATCGGGTCCGGGCACCATGATGGGCTGGTTCTTTGCATCCTTTTCAACCGCTCTAGGAATCAGTTCCGAGATTGGCGGAATCGGAGTTTTGCTGGGGTTTAAAGATATGAGCACCATCCAAACGAATGGCGCCATCAGAAAGGCGGCGATCGAAATGAGGGTTGTGTAAGAAAATCCCTTCTTGATTCCGCCGCTGAGCAGCGCGCAGAGCCCGAAGACGCTGAGCAGAACCGCGCCGATCACGAGGGCGATGTTCAACCGAATGTCCGAATCGACCGTTGCCTTTTGATAGCCGTCGAAAAACAGAGGTAGCAATCCAAGGCCAGCAACAAGACATACCAAGCCAATTGCCCGGTGGAACCAATGGTTCTTGCGCCATAGATTCACGATGCACTGAACTCCCTGATTTGGCTCCGCATCAGCCGAAACTGAAAGATTGAAATGACGACGATAATCGCCAGAAGGATGAAGGACTTAGCGCTGGCCAGGCCGGTGTTGAAGTTCACCCAGGCTTCGTTGTAGATGTGATAGCCGACCACGTCGGTCGATTCCTCGGGACCGCCCTTGGTCATCATATACACGGGGGTGAAAATCTGCATTGCGCCGATGGTGGAGGTCACCAATACAAAAAATGTAGTCGGCACAAGCATCGGCAGCGTCACATTCCAGAACTGCCGCCAGTTGGAAGCGCCGTCTATCTCCGCCGCTTCATAGAGGGAAGTCGGGATATTCACCAGACCCGCCAGGAAAAGCACCATTCTTGGTCCCAGTCCGACCCACATGGACATGAACACCAGGGCGAGCATCGCCCATTCCGTCCGATTTAGAAAGTCGACGCTGGATATGCCAAACAGGCTCGTCGCCATGTTGATCATGCCGGTATCGGGCAGAAAAACGTAGATCCACAGCATAGAGATCGCGACGCCGGAAGAGATTGCGGGGATGTAGAAGAGGGTTCTGAAAATCGCCATTCCGCGGAGCTTTTGATTCACCAGCAGAGCAATCCCGAGAGCTAAAGCCATCCCAAGTGGAACGCTCATGATTGCAAACCGAAAGGAATGCCACAGCGAATTCAGGAAGGGTTCCTCAGTAAGGGCAAGAGAATAGTTACGCAGACCCGTGAACTCTGGATTCTCCCGGAACAACTGGAATTTGTACAGGCTGAGCACCAAGGCGTAGAGCATCGGAATGAGGGCAAAGACCGCGAGGTGAATGGTCGCCGGTCCGACGAACAGCCATCCCATGCGCGATGCATTTGCCCGTTTCAACGCTTGGCAAACTCCTTGTCGATTCGCTCTGCTGCATAACTCAACGCGCCTTTTACATCACGCCCATTATTGAGGATTGATTTAAGGGCGTTTTCGCCCGCACGTTCGACGAATTCGTATCCTTCGATCCAGGATCCATATGGCTTCCTCGCCATGGGAATGATGTCGATGAACTCCTTCTCGATAGGCTCGACTGCTCGCTCCTCGCTGACGTCCTTGCGGGCACACACGGCAATGCCGCTAGCGTTATAGACCTTCTGCAGGCGTTCGCTCGACCAGAATTTCACGTATTCCCAGGCCAAGTCTAGATTTTTGGCTTTGGCCGGAATGGCAAAGCCGGCTTCATACATCACCGTATGGGACTGGGGCGTGTTGTGGGGAAGCGCCACTACCCCCAAGCGTCGCCAGTCGATTTTCGGTTTCCCATGACTGTCCTTCGGGGCATTTTTATAACCGATCAGCGCCCAGTGGCCATTAACCACCATTGCCGCTTGACCATTTGCGAAGAGGTCGACCCCGCTGGCGGCGGCTTGGCTCAGCGATGGCGAAACTTGGTCGGGATTGGCGACGGTCTGACCATTCACCTGTACGGTATCTGCCGCCATTTTGGTTAAAAACTGAACCGTTTCGACATTCTGTGGACTGTCCAAAACTCCGCTCGCCCGCTTACCGTCGGGGCTTAGAACGTCCCCTCCGTTATTCCAAAGCCACATAATCCATCCGGGCATCCACGTGGAGAAGGAGAAACCGTACTGCTGTATCTTGCCAGACTTTTCCCTTACGGTCAGCTTTTTCGCTGTCTCAAAGAACTTTTCAAACGTCCAATCCGCCGTCGGATAGGGAATCCCCGCCCGATCGAAAATGTCCTTGTTGTAATACATCACCATCGGAGTGAAGTCGCCCGGGATGGCATAAGTCTTTCCGTTCCTTCGCCCAATGTCGAGTACGTTGGGATAGTAGTCGGAAAATTTAAACTCGGGATCTTTCGCGATCAGCGGGGAAAGGTCCCTCAGCACTCCATTGTTAATGAAGATGGCGGCGCTGGAGGCATCCAAAACCATCACGTCTGGCATCGTGCCCGCAATGTGGTTCAAGACCATTTTTTGAACATAGCCATCGGGAATGCCTTCGATCTTGACTTCGCAGCCATGCTCCTCGCCGAATTGGCGGTACAGCGATTGAACCTGCCGATCGAAGTCGCTATCGTCCCCGGCGCCACCCCAATTCGAAACGCGAAGTACAGGACGACCCAGTTGGGGGTTGGAATTACACGAAACGAGCGCCGCTGTCGCGAGCAACAGGCACCACCATCGTCCCATTTCTGGAAGTTACCTAATGCCTGGAAAGACCCTGCCTATAGGATGGACTTCTCTTTGACCATGAAATAGAAGTTGACCAACGCCGAGGCGAGGTCTTGCGGTTCCGCTTCCAGGTTATGAATGTTGGCAGTGGACAGCGTGACCCCGGCTTCTCTGCGATCTCTAGTCATCAGAGCCGCCGCCGCTCTTCCATACATACCGGATAGGTTCTCCAAACTGGCCTGCGAGGCTTCCTTTAACTTCGGATCGGCAACTCGCGCGATCAGGACAAGGTGCCGCCGTACGAGAGGACCCATCGCCGTCGCCAATTCGGTCGCCTTTTCCTGGTGCTCGCAGTCGGTGAACGTCACCAGCAACGCCCGACGTTTCCACCTAGACGACAAATATGCAAACGCAGCTCGGGGGTCGCTCTCCACCGGCTCGGCTACCAAATCGTGAAGAGCTTCGATGATGATCCCGATCTGATTCCGGCCCTTTTTCGGCGGAATGTATCTCTTGACGACATCCGAATAAACCAGCAAACCGACGAAGTCGCCAGCCATCGCCGCGGCATGGGTAAGCATCAAAGTGGAGTCCAGGGCGTGGTCCAATTTGCGCACGCCTTCCACTTCAGCCAGCATCCCACGTCCGACGTCGACGACGATGATCACCGCCTGATTGCGTTCCTGCTCGAATTGGCGGACGATCAACTTATCCCGTCGAGCCGTTGCCTTCCAGTCGATTTTTCGGTAGTCGTCGCCCTCGGCATAGTCGCGCAGGGATTCGAATTCCGTACCCAAACCTCGCATGCGCGACCGACGGATGCCCATTTCGCGAAGACGTCCCTGCTGCTTGAGCAATTCGAATTCTCTGAGCGCCAATACGTTCGGATAAATGCGAACCGGCTGCTCGGTGTTCAGCTTCACCTGACGCTCGACCAACCCAAATGGGCATTTCAGACGTACGTAGGTACCGCGGAAGTAATCGGAACCGCGCTCTGCCGGCGTGAGGAAGTAATCAAATTCCGTGTAGCCGTTTGGCTTCAAAGAAAGAGGGAATTCCTGCCGCGAGACAATACACCCGCCGGGGGGTTCGTCGCGCAAAACGCCACGAATCGGCTCGACCCCTTCGTTCTCCAGTTGCAAGGTGATGTGGTTGGCAGCCCGCACCGATAAAACGGGGTCGAACTTACGTTTGAGCTTGAGCGAAGCCGGCGAGGGGCCGATCCGCATCGTGAACCAGGCGAAGATAAGCAGCGCGAGGTCGAACAGCAGAAGCAGATAGGCTTGGTCCGCCTCGTAAAGCAAGGCGGCGAGCGGAATTCCCGCGGCAATAATCCACCAAAATCGTTTCGTCGGAACCATCGCTACCTCCCGGGTAGCATTCGGGACGTGCAGAACGACCTCGCGGTGCTAAGCCCCGAGAAAACGATCATAACTTACCGACTTTCAGGAATCGGAAGTCGCATCTTGGCGCACATTTTAGACTTGTTCGTGATCATTGCTACGGATTACTTGGTAGGGATGCTCTTGATGATGGTGCTCAGCCGAATCGACCCCATGATCGCGCTCGCCACAGTGATGTTCGTCCTGGTGTTTAGCTTCTTTCTCTATTTCGTCCTGTTCGAGGGATTTTGGAATGGACAAACGCTGGGTAAGAAGGCGCTTCAAATCCGGGTCCGGATGTCGGACGGACTACCGATTACATTCCCTGCTGCAATCGCCAGAAACCTTATGCGTCCGGCCGACATGTTTCCCGGTTCCTATTTCATGGGTTTGCTGTCCATGTTCTGCACGCCCAAGTCCCAAAGACTCGGGGATTTGATTGGCAACACGGTGGTCACCTATGAGCGACGAGCGATGCCGTATTTCACGCCAGCTCCCCATTCGGCGGGTATCCACGCAATGGAATCGCATGTCGGCGACCTGCGGGGAATGACAATCGAGGAGTACAACGCTTTACGAAGATTCGCCGACCGATTTCCAGAACTGCCGGTAAGCGTCCAAAATAAGCTAGTACGAGAGGTCTATCAACCGATCGCGGCCAAGCGGGGCATTACGCCGGTCGCCAATGTCCACCCCATTTACCTGGCGGAGGCCGCGGTCATGAAATATGGCCGTGAGCACGGGTTACTGTAAAGTGTGTGGAAAGTGGGTGGAAAGTAAAAGAACCGTAAGAATCTGTGCAAAACAAGCCGTTCGAAACTTATACAAGACCGTCTTTTTCCACTGCGTTTTCCACAACCACGCTTAGCGCGTCTTTAGCGGTTTTGAATCTGAGTTTGGCTCTCGAAAGTTGTAATTTAGTCGCCGCCTCATGGGTTTTCCACTATTTAAGGCACCCTTAATAACAGATACAGAATTCTTATGCAGGCTTCCACAAAAGAAGATAACGGTGGGGATTTCCCAAAGCCATGGGTGCGCACAGTCGGGCTGCGGGACTTTCGCAATTATGCGGACCAACGCGTGGAGTTGGGAGAGGGCTTCAACGTCGTTACCGGCGAGAATGCTCAGGGAAAGACCAACTTCCTCGAGTCTTTGTACATGGTCTCGACGACTCGCCTGTTGCGGGGAATGAGGGACTCGGAAGCCATTCGGGATTCCTCTGATCGGGCCTCCATCTCGGTGCTAATGGAGCCTTCAGGGACGGAGTTGGGACTCGAACTGGAACGTGGTTCTCGCAAACGTGGACTGCTGAATGGACTGTCCTTACCCCGAGCATCGGACCTGATTGGACGCCTCCGGTGCGTGTGCATCAGCTCAGCAGACATGGAGATCATCAGATCAGAGCCGGCAGAGCGCCGCCTTTTTCTCGATTTGGAGCTGTCTGCGATGTCCCCTGGATATTTGCGCCACCTGAGCCACTACAAGCGCGCTACGGACCAAAGAAACGCCCTCTTGAAGCAAGCGCGGGAGGGGCACGTTCCGGATGAAGCGTTTGAGGTTTGGGAAGACCAGATG
>DATFHI010000062.1:0-7443 GCA_035248525.1 Fimbriimonadaceae bacterium
TGGGGACGCGGCTGAGGTTTGGCCAAAATTGCCGCCTGGTGGAACCTACTCGGCCTTGGTGCCCAATGAGAAGGGTTTGGAACGGGCGGTCGAGGTTGGGGTGAAGCGAATTGCACTCTTCACCGCTGCTTCCGATGCATTTACACTCAAAAACATCAACCGCACCGTGGAAGACTCCCTTCAAGAGTTCGAGAAGGTGGTGGAGTCTTTCCGTGCAGCGGTGTCGAACGGCTTTGTGCGGGGCTACGTCAGTACTGCTTTCCAATGTCCCTACGCTGGCAAGATCCCGGTCGAGAAAGTGCTGGCAGTTTGTCGTCGCCTGAGCCAAATCGGCGTGGATGAATTGAGTATTGGCGACACCATTGGCGCCGCCTCGCCGGTCGAAGTGCGCGAGCTCGGAAAGGCGATCGCCGTGGAATTTTCCGTGGACAAGGTGGCGATGCACTTTCACGACACGCATGGAACGGCCATCGCCAACGTCGCCGCTGCACTTGAATTGGGATTTGCGACGTTTGACTCGAGCGCGGCTGGTCTGGGCGGTTGCCCGTACGCCCCGGGGGCCGCTGGCAATCTCGCTACCGACGACCTGGTGTACTTTTTGGAACGGCAGGGGATTCCGACGGGAGTCGATCGGGAGAAGTTGGCGAAGGCGAGTTTGCCAATCCTCCAGGCGCTTGGCCGCCCTCCACAGGCGAAGGCTCAGTTGGCGGAACTGGCCTCGGGCGGGTCGCCGAATAGGCAATAATCGCCAGCCCGATCACCGCTACCACTGCCGTCGAAACCTTCTCCTCCTTGTTGAGGTTGAACTCCTTCCAATTCGCAAAGAGAACCGCCAATCCAATGGGAACCAGCAACGGTACCGGCCCCACCAAAAACGCGAGAGGTAAATAGACCGCCAATGCGACCAACAGC
The DNA here is from genome assembly GCA_035248525.1 of Fimbriimonadaceae bacterium. GTDB lineage: Bacteria > Armatimonadota > Fimbriimonadia > Fimbriimonadales > Fimbriimonadaceae > 55-13. The sequence goes on from DATFHI010000062.1 coordinate 913, forward strand.
CACTTCAAGGTCCGCCCGCCCGGCATTCCGAACTTGAAAATCGCCACGAAAAACATCCCCATGAAAAGGAAATCAGCCGGGCCGATGTGAGCGAAGGTTCCAACGGGAGCACCGGTCTGGGTTGGACTGGTGGCAATCTCCGGGATTTTGTGAGCCATGGCGGGAAGGAGTTTGGGGTGGTTTTTCATCAGGGTTTGCACAAATCCCACGGGCGTGAATACCAAAAAGATGTCGAATAACGCCAAAAAGATCGAGACGGGAATTAGAAGATTTCGATCTTTTAGCAGTAGCGCTAGTAGCGCCCCCAACCCCACCGTCCAAATCGGAAGACCCTGCTGAGAAATCGCGTCCACCCAAATCGCTCCTGATCCCTTCCCAGCGGGAAAAACAAGTGGTAATCCGAACTGAATCGCCGCCCCGATCAATACAAATGCGATGCCAAGGCCGACGGTCCACCGATGGCTTCCGGCATAGAACAGAGCCAAAATTGGAAGCGCGATGAAGGCAATGGTGACCAAAAGGCTGAGCGGAAGCCTGAGCGAATCCGGTACCAGCCAGTTCGCCATGCCAACTCGAAGGAGGGCAAGCAGGGCCAGTGTTCCAAAGAATGCGGCTAGCCCCTTAGACATGGATCAATTCTGTGTGGTGGATGAGGCCTCGGTGATCGGCAATGGCTTCGCGGTACACGGCGACGACCTGGTCGCACATCGAAGGCGTATTCGCCGATCTTGTGGACCGCGACGCGCCGTCAGATAATTCGCGCAGAAGCGACTCGGATCGCACTACTTCCAAAACCTGCGCGGCGAACGTCTCGGCATCATTTTTAACCACGAAACCGTTCACTCCATCTTGAATGGACTCGCTGGCTCCGCCGCCGGATATGGCGACGGCAGGCAAGCCATACACCATCGCCTCTTGAACCACCAAACCTTGCGTCTCGGTGATCGACGGGAATACAAATAGATCCGCTGCGGCGTAATAGGCATCGACCTCAGCCCGCGGCACAAATCCCACAAACCGAACTCGGTCGCCGATTCCAAGCTCCCGCACAATCCGAACACACTCCGTCCGGTACGGACCATCTCCAACCAACCACAGCCGGAGCGATGCATCCTGGTTGAGGGCGATCTTCGCCATGTCGAATAAGGTCGACATATTCTTCTCCTTAGCCAATCGGCCCACGTACAGAAGGACCTTGTGATCGGGAGGGATTCCCAGGTTCAGGCGGATTTCGGCCCGGTCGAAGAATCGCCTCGGCATGGCGTCCGTGGGAATAACCGTAGTCTTTGTGGTTACCGAGTGACGTCGGAGCCACTTTTGGGCAGCCTCGCTGGGGGTGATAACGTGATCGACGCGGTTGTAATAGAAGTTTGTGTGCTTGGCCAATTTGAACCGCAAATAGCGTCTCGGGAAGTACGGAATATAGTGAACGTACCTGTCATACAGGGTGTGGTATGTGGACACGATTGGGATGTTGTGCGATTCCGCCCAGCGCAGCCCAACGAACCCCACGGTAAACGGAGTGTGGGTGTGGATCACGTCGAAATCGTGCCGCCTAAACTTCAGCAGCATCCGATAAAAGGGCGGGAATGCTAATGGATACCCCTTGGTCCAAGGAGTCTCCAGCGCTCGAAATCGGTAAGTATTTGGTTCCGAGCGATTGGCTTTCGGATGGTGCGCCGTGAAGAGGTGCACAGAGTGCCCCTTATTTCTTAACTCATTAATGAGCGATTCAATGGAGATGCTGACGCCGTTTAGGACCGGCAGCGAACTGTCCGAGAAGATGGCGACCTTCAGTGGGCCATCCAACTCGGCTTTACTCCTCCGGAAAGCGTCCGTGAGCTTCCACGAAGCTTACAATGTCGCTTAATCTAAATCTTCTCTGTCCACCCTGAGTTCGATGGTGGGTTAGCCACTTACGGTTGGTATACCGTCGAACCGTTGCCGGGCAGACTCCAAGCAAGCGGCTCGTCTCTTCCAAAGTCAACTCAGGATCCAACAGCCGGCGGATGAGATCGGTGCGGCTCTCCTTGAATTCACCCCGGTAATAGTTGGCCGTCACTGAGTCATCGAAAAAACCGCAAAGAAATTCAATGTTCTTGGGGAGCGCTTCCCATACCACTTGGAGTTGAGGGTCGATCGACCTCTCCGCGATTGCGGTCTTCGCTCGGCGGGGACGAGGTGCGCTCATGAGGGTCTTTCGGAATTTGGTCTTGCTGGAGGCGTCCTCGCCGGGCGCGGGCTCACTCTCGTCCATCTGGAGATATTCCTGGATGGTGTCGACGGAGATGTCTAATTCGCCATTTGTGGACTTTGCTTCTTTGGTATCTAGGAAACCGCTCTCGATATATGCAAGGGGATCAAATTCTTTAGCTTTCAATGAATTCCTCGGGGTGATAGCGAGATTGTACTCGCAAGGCGGGCCGTCCGACCGCCCTTTAAGACGTAGTTTTCTTGCTCAAAGCCTCTACAAAATCAGCATGGAGTCGCCGAAGCTCAGAAACCGGTAATGATGCTGGATAGCGTGGTGGTAGGCGTGAAAGATGCGATCTCGGCCGGCTAGGGCGCTGATCATCGCGAGCATCGTTGTTCGGGGCAAGTGGAAGTTTGTGAACATCCCATCGATCACTTGCCAATCGTATCCTGGTCGGATGAATAGGCTCGTCCGCATTTCCCCCGAACGGACCTTCCTCTTACCAACCGCAAACGATTCCAGGGTCCGGACACTGGTTGTGCCAACGGCGATGATCCTGCCTTCGGCCTGGTTAATTGCATTGGCCGCTCCTTCCGGAATCCGGCAGATCTCACCGTGCATCGGGTGATCTTGGAGAACATCGACCGTCACGGGGCGGAAGGTGTCCAAACTGACGTCGAGACTGACGTCGGTTATTTGAACTCCCTTGTTTTCCAGTTTATGGATCAATCCTGGAGTGAAGTGAAGCCCGGCTGTGGGGGCGGCGGCGCTGCCTCCTTTTTTGGCATACACCGTTTGGTATTGCTCGGCGTCGCCCGAAAAACCATGGATGTAAGGGGGTAATGGAACGCGCCCGACTGCATCCAGCCGCTCGCGAAGGTCCGGTGCGGGATCGAAATTAATCCGCTTTAAGGGTTCTTCGAGGTCGGCTTCGACAGTTGCGCGCAAGCCTGATTCAAATTCAATCACCGACCCGGGTTTCAAACGTTTCCCAGGCTTGACCATTGCTTCAAATGCACGGTCACCGATCTCCCGCATGAGCAGGGCTTCCACGGTCGCCCCGGTTGGCCGACGTCCGAACAGCCGCTTTGCCGTGACTCGGGTCTCATTCCTCACCAACAAGTCTCCGGGTTGGAGGATATCCACCACATCTCGAAAGTGCAGATCTTGAATATCCCCGGTGCATCGATTCAGAAAAATCAACCGCGAGTCGGCTCGATTCGCCAATGGCGCTTGCGCAATCAGCTCTTCGGGCAGATCGTAGTCGTAGTCCGAGGTCAACTCCACCGGAGCGCCTCTTCAATTTGGTTCAGGTGATGGAGAACCGGTTGTTCAGTTACCGGTCGACTGCGGTCAAGGAGGGCAGCCCTCATACCCACTGCCCGAGCCCCCTCGAAATCGTCGACGACGTTATCGCCGATATGGAGCACCTCGCTAGGTTGGACGGCGAAGTGGTCGATGATCGTTTGGAAGAGCCCGGGGTCAGGCTTTTCCACGCCATATTCCAAGGAAGCGACAATGAGGTCAAACCGACCGTAGATTCCGGCACCTTCCAACGCTCGATGTAAGGAATAGTCCCAATTGGAAAGTACCGCCAACCGAATTCCCAGCGATTCCAGCTTGTCAAGAGCGGGCAGGACGTCGTCGAATAGCTTGAAAAGGATCGAATCCTCGCCAAATCCGAGCCTTCGGGAGATTGCTTGCAAACGCTCAGCCTCCCTTGGGTCCGAGCCAATTACCGTTAGCCAATCGCGGCCCAGTTGAACCCACCAGGCATCGCAGCGATCGTGGTCTCGCTCCATATTTACCCGGATGTATTCCGGCAACCGATCGTAATACATCTGCTCATACACGGCAGGGCCATGCAAAGGCAGTTCCAGGTTCGCCTCCGCGCAAACGTCGGCAACATATCGCCGGATCGACCAATCGACTTCTAAAAGCGTCTGAGCACAGTCGAAGCTCACAACTTTAGGATATTCCGGGCGGGATTCCACGGTGCTCAATTCTCAGATTTTGGCGGAAACGGTGCAACTCCTGTTGCACGTAAGGTGTATAGGGACATAGGCCCCAGGTAGTTGGGGGATTCGGGCGGCCAATGTACAATTTCGCCTGACCACGAGGTTTCTAAAGATGATCAGTTACAAAAAAGTAGGTTTCGGCCTGATGATTGCTGCCCTTTCAATGGCGGCTATTGCCATCGACGATGCCATTTCTCTCAAACGAACCGCGAAAGCCGGCGACGTTGCCAAGTACCGCCTGAAGGCGGACGTCGAACTTCAAGGCATGGAAGCGAATTTCACGACTTTGATTACCGAAAAGGTGTCCAAGGTCGAGTCCAATGGCAATTACGTCCTTGAATCCACCCAGAGCGACGGGAAGGTGAGCTTCTCCGGTCAGGAGATGGATGTTCCTGGCAGCGTTCAGACCTTTACCTACAAGCCAAATGGCGAAGTGGTCGAAATCAAGGCGGAGAATGTCGACGCCAGCGTCTACCGCACCGCAATCCTGACCTCCTTCATCTTCGCCGAAAAGGCAGTGAAGGTTGGCGATGACTGGACCTTCGACATCAAGAAGGACGAGAAGACCGGCACCGTTCCCGCCAAGCAGACCTATAAGATTGATGGCGAAGAAAAGGTTGGCGATGTCGACACTTTCAAGGTCAAATTCTCCACAAAGGAAACTGAGGGTGGAGATTCCGCCGCAAGCTGCGAAGGAACCGCTTGGATCAGCAAGAAGGATTCAACGCTTGTAAAGAGCGAGGGCGTGTGGAAGAACGTTCCGTTCCCCGGCGCTCCCGGTCCCATCAACGCTAAGTACACGATGACTCGCGAGAAGTAAGTTCACAAAGCAAGTAGACCCCGGATCATCAGGTCCGGGGTCTTTTTATTTAGCCAGACGAGTTTTTGGGAATCACCCAGCTGCATCATGTCAAAATTTTAGTTCACCCCCACAGGAGCCCATCTCAAAAAATCATGTCCAGCGACGCTACCGGAATCTTCATCAATGAAACTCATACCTCTGCCGCCATTTGGCAGTACCGCGTCGAGAAGATGATCCTGGAGGGGAAGACCAAATATCAGACCTACCAAATCGCCGATATTCCGCGATTCGGGCGGAGCCTGTTCCTCGACTACAACATTCAAACCAGCATCATGGATGAGTACGTTTTCCATGAATGCATGAGCCAACCGGCGATGACCTTACATCCCAATCCCAAGCGGGTGGTGGTCTGCGGAGGCGGGGAGGGGGCGACACTGCGGGAGGCGCTAAAGCACAACACCGTCGAAGAAGCCGTTATGGTGGACATCGACGAGGAACTGGTCGACATGGTGAAGGAGCACATGCCGGAGTGGCATCAGGGAGCATTCGATGACCCCCGAACCAAGCTGTTGCACACCGACGCTCGTCAGTGGCTGGTCGACCACAAAGGCGCAAATTTCGACGTGATCCTGAGCGACCTCCCCAATCCTCATGAGGACGGACCGGGGCAATACCTGTTCACCAAAGAGTATTTTCAGATTGCCGCGGACGCCTTGGGAGAGGATGGCGTGTTCGCCATGCAAGCGGGAAGCGCGAATGAAAACTATCCGGACTGCATGGTGAGTTGCATAGAGACCTTGGAAAGCATGAAGGAGACATTCCCCCACGTCGCCGGCTATTACGGAATTGTAACCACGTTCTTCCAACCCTGGGGATTCGTTTTGGCCAGCAAGAAGCACGATCCGCTCGCGCTTACGGAGCAGGAGATTCAAAGCAGATTTACCGCGCGTGGGGTCAAGAACCGGTATTACACGCCGCGATTCCACCGAGCCGTGTTCACCCTTCCGGATTACCTTTTAGAAGCCCAGGCGAATTCGGGTCGAATCCTGACGGATGCGGAGCCCTTCGTCTGGACCGCTTAGCCGGTTTTGCGAGATTCACCGCAACGCGTGGGCCGGACTCCCCGTAACTCCGCCATAATAGGAACCGATGGCATGATTTATGCCGTCGCAATCAGTGGAGCACTGCTGAAAGTGCCCCGTCGAGGCTCTGGGAAGGGACTGGGCGAAGAAACAGGAGAACTGTAAACAATGATGTTTCGAAGACTCTACTGGGTGGTGGAAGAAGTTGAAAAGTCTGGCCGCTCCCAAGTCATTGGCGTATATACGTCCATTCAAGATTTGATTAACCGCGGTCTCGGTTGCGTCGATTCTGGAAACGAAATCCGGCTCACCCTCACCAAGCTCGATTCCACCAAGCCTCCACTTGGCTGCTGGGCTTCGCCACGGTTTGACAACATCGAGAAGGACCTCGAGGAGTACGTTCAGACAGACGAATTTTCCGTCGAGCAGTGCCTC
>DATFHI010000063.1:0-3466 GCA_035248525.1 Fimbriimonadaceae bacterium
TAATCACCAAAGAACTTCTTGCCGGGGCTCTGGACGAGTTGGAGAGACATGGCGCGGAAGAGGTCACGACGATTCATGTACCCGGAACGTGGGAAATCCCGTCTGCCGCGGCGACGGCAGTCGAAGCCAAACCGGATGCGATTATTGCTCTGGGTTGCATCCTGCAAGGCCAGACTCCACACGCCAAGTTGTTGGGGGCGGATGTTGGTGGCGCATTAATGAATCTTCAGGTGGCTTCAGGTGTGCCGATTGCATGGGGAATTTTGACTCCCGACACCCAAGACCAGGCGCTGGATCGGGCCGGCCTCAAGCACGGCAATAAGGGTCGGGAAGCCGCGCTGGCCGCGATCGAGATGGCGAGCATCCTGGAGCAGATCTGACCTTCAGTCTCGAGATCTATCTCGGCATGGTGGTCATCGGCGCAATTGCTGGCGGGATCAACACCGTGGCGGGCGGCGGTTCGCTGATCTCATTTCCCTTTTTGACGTTAGGCGCGGGCATTCCAAGTCTGCAAGCCAATGCCACCAATTCGGCATCTCTCTGGCCGGGATCGCTGGCCGGCGCATTGGGATTCAGAGAGCTTCTGCACAAAACCAAGCGATATTTCGGAGCCCTTGCCGCGCCTACCTTAATTGGCGCATTACTTGGCGCTTGGCTGCTGACCCTTTCCTCCGAGCGGCTATTCGACCAGGTGATTCCGTTCCTGATCTTGCTGGCCACTGCGCTGCTCCTCCTGCAACCGAAGATAAAGAGTCTTGCCAAGCAACACGATCGCCACACTCCTCTTTGGCTTGGGATTGTGATCCAATTTCTCGTTTCGGTTTATGGTGGCTACTTTGGCGCCGGCATGGGAATCATGATGCTGGGGTCATTTGCCCTTTACATGGAAGGCAACATCCATGAATTGAACGCGGTAAAGAACTGGCTCGGCCTCATCATAAATCTTGTTGCGTCAATCCTTCTCGCGCTCAAGGGACTCGTACTCTGGGGTCCATTCGTTGCCCTGACGGCAGGCTCGCTACTGGGCGGCTTCTATGCCGCGAAGTGGTCGCAGCGAGTAGACTCCGACAAGCTGCGCCTAATCATCTCCGCATATGGGATCGCGATGACGGCCTATTTCTTTTGGCGAGCCTTCGCGAGCTAACTTGGCACCCTCCCATTAAGGCAAAATGCCGCATGGCTTCGGATTGGAACGCGCGTTGGATCGGCTATGACTATGATCCCCGAGAGGAACTCGGCGTATTCGTTTTTCGCTGTGAATTCGACCTGCAAGAAGTTCCCGCCGAGTTTTTGGTCCGGGTCAGCGCGGACAACCGATACAAGCTTTTGGTCGACGGTAAGCTGGTCTCCTTTGGGCCCCAGCGCGGCGACATTCTCCACTGGTTTTACGACACTTTAGACCTTGCGCCTTTCCTGAAGGCCGGAAGGAACGAAGTCCTTGCGCTGATCTGGAATTTTGGGCGGTTCTCGCCTATGGCTCAAGTTTCCGCTAGAACTGGATTTTTATTCAACGCCATCGGAAATCCAGAGTCGCCAGTGAACACTCCCGGGGCTTGGCAAGTTGCCCGGATGAATGGTTGGAATTTCAAAATGATGCAGGCGGGAGGCGCGGATTTTTATATCGACGTGGGTCCCGGAGAAATTATCGATGGCCGAAAGCACCTCGACGCCTTAAATCTTCACCTGGGCAATTTAGATTGGAGGAAGCCGTACGATATCGCACCTCCTATATCGCGAGGAGGATCGTACTCGTCACCATGGAACCTAGTTCCCCGATCCATTCCGGCGATGAAGTACGAAGAGCGATCGGCAGTACCGGTCCACCGCACCGGATACGCGGGCGATCCTGGCGGGCATGTGGACGGCGCTCCATTGCAAGCAGGAGTGCAGATTCGCAGGAGCGTGCTGCTGGATTACCAAGAGCTGCTTTGCGCATACCCACGAATTCAATTTGAAGGTGCAACCGGCACCGAAGTAACGGTGACTTACGCTGAACGACTGTGGGCGGATGATCCCGCGTCAGATGGTGCCGAGGACCGAAACCGCGTCGAGGGGCGAACGGTTCGAGGATACCAAGACAAGTTCATTCTTGGAGACGGAATCTGTCAGTTCGAGCCTGCGTGGTGGCGAACCTACCGCTACCTTCTCATCGAAGCGAGCGAGCCTTGCAGAATCACGAACCTACTCGCTATCGAGACTGGCTATCCCTTAGCCGCTGAATCTCAATTCCAGGCTGATGACGCCGCCGTTTCAAAAATCTTGGATGTTTCCATTCGAACAGCGGAACGATGTGCAGGCGAAACTTACTTTGACTGTCCCTACTACGAACAGCTTCAGTACGTCGGCGACACTCGCATTCAAGCGCTGATCGGCTACTACCTGGGTCGAGATCGGCAATTGACGCGAAGCGCGGTCGAAACGCTGGGCTGGTCCCGAATGGAGAATGGCCTGACGCGCAGCCGATATCCAGATCGCCAGCCGCAGATCATCCCGCCCTTCAGCCTCTGGTGGATTCTCATGCGGCAGGATCAACGCCTATATGACCGCGCAGAACTTCGGGAGAGAGGGGGCACCGACGCCGAAGGAGCCGCCGTAGCCGAAGCCTACGAGCGGTTGGCACAGGGTCCGTCCGATGACAGCTTCTGGTGCTTCGCCGATTGGGTGCCGGATTGGCCGGGTGGAACTCCTCCGGGAAGTGTGCGCGCTACCGTCCATCTGCTGACATTGGAGTTGGCCAAGCTGGGGACAAGACTCGATCTTGACGATAAAAATTCCATCGACTTCCATTTGGCACGGTCCCTGGGAGACGCAATCTTTGCGAACATTACGAAGGAAAATGGCCTTGTCCGCCACCGACAAGACCCGGACTGGGCTCCCTGCGAGCAGTCGGAAGCCATCTACCGCCTGATTCAAAAGCGACTGGGTTTAGCCATCGACCCTTGGCCGCACGAAGCGTTAGATAGAACCAAGGCGGCTCGCTGCACCTATTACTTCAGCTATTACAAGCACTTGACCATGGGTACGGCCGACTACCTCGAGGAGCTTCGCCCGTGGAAAGAAATGATCGAGGATGGCCTGACTACGTTTGCGGAAAACCCGCCCCCGGTACGCAGCGACTGCCACGCCTGGTCGGCACATCCCATTTTGGGGTTCTTCCAAATTGTCGCCGGAGTGACGAGTGCATGTCAGGGTTGGCGCAAGGTCGAGATTTCCCCTCAGCCCGGATCTTTGAAGAAGTTCAACGCACAGATCGCCCATCCGGACGGCGAACTCCACGTTCGCTTTAACAGCGGCGGTTTGGAAATCGACACACCGGTCCCCGCTCGCCTGAACTGGTTGGGCAAGTCCGAAAACCTAGCTCCCGGGAGACATCGAGTTCCATGATTTGGTGGATTGTGGTTCTCGGTTTTGCCATCTTGGTGACGACCTTATGGGATTCGTTCGCCACGGTTGTGATTCCGAAGAC
>DATFHI010000064.1:0-12089 GCA_035248525.1 Fimbriimonadaceae bacterium
GACAAGCGATGTACCGCCCAAAATATGTGCCCCGTAACTTTTGGCTCTTAATTAAGGCAATTGGCTGGAACCTCATTCACACTCGCCAACCAAAGAAGGGTTTAAAGGGATAAACATGCCCGACATTGGAGTCGTTATCCCCGCCTACAATTCCGCCCTCTATATTTCTCAGGCGGTGAAATCCATTCAAGACCAGACCCATGTGCATTGGCGAATGGTGATTGTCGACGACGGGAGTTCTGACGAAACCGGGCAGATCGTCCAAACAATTTCCGATACGGACGATCGAATCAAATATATCAGGCAGGAAAACCAGGGCGTGTCTGCAGCTCGCAACAACGGCGTGGAGGAACTTGATACTCCTTGGATTTACTTCCTCGACGCCGATGATATCGCCGAGCCATGGGCTCTCGAGGAATTGCTACTCACGGCGACGGAAGGAGGGCGCCATCACGCCGCACATGGATTGGCGACCCAATTTGGCGATCAAGAAAAAACGGACTATATAGACTATTTAAGAGATCGGCGCGCCCTGTGCGGCTCCGAGTACCGCAGGTTGGGTCCAAATGAACCCACAACGTTTGCTTCCCTAATTCGACAAAACGGAATTACCATCGGATCTATCCTTATTCATAAGGAATCCTTTATGCGTATCGGTGGCTTTGACGCAAATATAAAGCATTGCGAAGACTGGAATTTTTTCCTGCGACTCTCCCTCTCTGACGATATCAATTTTCTAGACCGCTCGGTCCTGCGGTACCGGCGACATGAATCAAACGCCTCCAATAATTTGGATGCCATGAGATTGGCAGAGCGGTCCCTCCTTAAATCGATGCTCCAATCCCCATTGCTCTCACCCTCACAAAAGGCGGTGCTACACCAGCGACAAAGATTGGACTTCATTCACCGGCGTGATCGAATTCGAAAGGAATTCAAACTCATCTTTGGCTCCCGACGAAACTTGGGCATCTTTAGAAACAAAGCAGACGTGATGCTCGCCGTAATGAGACAGAGCGCAGGCCTATTTAGATTCTGGACTCAATTTCCAAAGTCGGCCATACCGAGGACCTGGAGTAAGTCATGACGTTTTCGATAATATCCGTCTGCTACAACGCCCAGCCAGACGATATCACGAAGACGTTTGAAAGTCTGTACTCACAAACTGGAGTTGAGTATGAACATATCGTCATCGATGGCGCATCGAAACCTGACACTTTGAACGCGATTGGCAAGTACCGACATCGGATTGCTCACTTTATGAGTGAACCAGACGCAGGGCTCTATGACGCAATGAATAAGGGACTTAAGCTGGCGACCAATGGCATGGTGCACTTTCTTAACATTGCGGATACTTTCGTTGATACTACAGCTTTGACGCAAGTTGCCGATTGCGCGACAGGATCTGATATCGTGTACTGTAATCTTTACCAACCACCTCGAGGCGTAACGGTGTATCCAGAATCTATGACACCAGCTTGGCTATATAACGAGGGAATTTGCCAGCAAGCATTATTTGCGCGCCGAGAGTTGTTTAATAGAATCGGCGACTTGTCTCTGGACTACAAAATTGTTTCGGACAATGATTGGATTTTCAGAGCAATTAAGAGCGGTGCCCGCCTAACACGACTTGATCGGGTATTGCTTGAAGTACCATTGGACGGCTTCAGCTCAAATGAAGAGCTTAGCAAATTCGAAAGATACCGACTTAAGAAAACTCATTTTTCGCCGACTCAGCGATTCGCCCTGGAGACAGCATCGGTCATTCGCCGAATAAAGTGGCGCCTGACTCATCGGCATTTTAGTTTGAGTCGGACGACTAAGCATTAGTCCGTAAATGGGAAGCGATTTTCCTATATCCTCGATACGCTTTTGATTTCTTAAGGTTCTGATAGGACTTAAAGAACTTACACAAGACTTCAGCACTTATTCGGTTTTCACACTCATCAAGCGTTGTCTGCACGCATTCTGAGAGAGATTTCTTAAAGAGGGGCATGAAATCAGCAATGGATTGGCTAATTGACCTAAAGGACTCGCAGTTTTCGATTGGTATTGGTTGTATGGCTCTCTGAAGTGAATACAAATATCCGTTTTTCCCGTGCTCAATGTACTCATTCATTGTTGCACCGTCAGGCGCAACAACAACCAAGCCCATTGACATCGCTTCCAAGTAGCCCATCCCGATCCCTTCCAATGGTCGAGGGGCGAAGTACACGTCGCATGTAGAAAGCAGCTTCCAATAGTCCTCTTTACTGCCCCAGGGTTCTACGAATCGAATCCGATACTTCTCGATATCTGCGTCAGAAATTTCCGATGCTTTAAAGTTAGGGTCGGGAGCCTGCTTTACCAGTAGAGCTTCTAGTGGCGAGTCGCCAAGCAATTTCTTGATATGCTCCCAACGCACCGGCCCCCGTTCCCAAAAGAAACCCCTTAGTCCACCTGCGTGGGGCGTTTTCTGCGCCGGCGGATCGCAGGCATACCTAAGGCGAATAACCCGAATTCCCTTTCGCTCATACATTTCCGCCTGTTTTTTCCCAAAAGCGATCACCGTGCTGTTCGTAGCCTTTAGACACAGGTCCGCCGCCCAGGAATAGGGACTATCCAGCATAGGAATGGCCACGATCGGACAACGCCAGTACCGAAAGAGCTCGGGAGTAGGTTCTGTTTGAAAGAGAACGACCAAATCCGGCTCCGGTTTGTCGTATTGCCGAGGATCAAAGGGTGCGCCGTCTTGCCACGAATCATCCCAATATTCATCTACGTTCGCGACTCTCTGGAATGCTTCCAGCATGAACTGGGTCGAGGTGGTCTTTTTGTGAAACGAGTGGTCGATGTAGAGCACCCGCTTTCGGGGAGTCGACATCGCTACCGGCCCCTCCGCGCTTGTTCCTCCCACTTTGGAAATAGACGATAGATCGTCGCAATCTCGCCCATCAAGTGCGGAATCGCCTTGATGGAATCCACTCCCTTGGGTTGACGCCAGATCTCGCGCAGGCGAATGTATGCCCGCTGACGAATCAGCGGCCATTTGCGCATGGACTCGCCGCGGCGCGAAAAGTACACGTACTCGCTTTCCGTCATCTCCCCTCTACGCCGCGCTGTGGGCACTGGTCGGGGTGGATGGTCGATCACCGCTTCCGGCACGAACACAAACTCATGTCCAGTGGCAACGATCCGATCCCGAAAATCCACATCTTCCATCGCCGCAAATGGAAACGTCTCATCGAACCCGTTCAGCTCTTCAAACAACACACGGGAGATCATCATGTTGCAGGACCACAGATATCCGCCCGACTCATTGGTTGGTGACGCAAAAAGCGGCGAGGGCAGACCCCCTTCACAAGTGGTCCGACCCTCATAGACCTGGGTTCCGAGTTTCATTGCCGACTTGAATGCATTAAGCCATCCGGCCGAAGGGAGGCAATCGTCATCGGTTAAAGCGATCCATTCCCCGCTTGCCAAACGTGCGCCATGATTTCGATTGGCGGCAGGTCCCCGCTTCGGACCAGCTGTCCACTTCACCCACGGATACTTTTCCCGGATGAACTGCTCCGCCGTGCTCTGGGAACCGTCGTCCGTAACGATTACTTCGTATTCATAAGGGTCCAGCGTCTGCTTACCGGGAGTCAGACAGTCAAGGCACTTGGCAAGCAAGTCGTTTCGGTGGCAGGTGGGGATAATGACGGAGATCACCTCGACCTCCGAAGGGACTGCAATGCGCAGTAATGGGGCAGCCAAAGCGACACCAGCGATGCCGGAAAATCGTGGGCTTGCCAATCTCGCCTGGCCAAGACCTTGAGCGAGTATCCAATCATCTTCAGATACCCGCGAAATCCAAAACTGGGTTGGACCCCGGCATTCCAACGCCAATACCGCTCCAAAACCTGAGGCAGCGGATTGGAAACCAGTGTCGTGACCTTGGCCGTGGGTTCGTAGATCAACTTCCAATCGGCTTGCCGCAATCGGACACCGAGTTCCGCGTCTTCGGAATGGCGGCAGGTACGGTCAAAGTTTCCCACTCCGTGTACCGCCTCCAATCGCAATAAACACCCCCATGTAATCAGAGCGTCTGTTTCGGTAGCGGACTCTGCGGAAGTACTGTACAAATGTCGCTCCCGCCACCGGTCCGCCACTGATTTTGCTGGCGAGCCATGAATACTTCCATAGACCGCGGCAACCTTGGGATCCTGCATATGAGGCAATGCGATTTGGAGAAAATCGGAAGCCAGAGCCGCGGTTCCATCCACACTGAGGAGCAACTCAGAATGGCAATGGTCGATTGCCGTGGCGCGCGCCGCTCCGCGACCCTGGTTTTGCCCTAAAGACACCACCTCCACTCCGGCTCTGTGGGCAACCGTTGCCGAGCCATCTGTCGAACCGTCGTCTATCACAAAGATTGAGTCGAGAGGCGTCGTCTGGCACTTAAGAGATTCCAACGCTGCATTAAGGGTTGCCTCGTTGTTGAAAGTCGGCACGCAACCGGAGACCGTCATGGCCGCCAACCGGGAATGGCATAGAATCGGCCAAATACCTTCTCCAGTTTCTGGTCGATCTTCACCATCGCCCGCTCCCGTTTGGAATAGAGATCGATAGGGTTCTGCGTGTGTTGCCAATACATGCGCGCCGCATGGCTGCGGAAGCGCCATTTCTTCTGTCCCCGGAAGTAACCCGTCCGCCAAGGTTTGGCTCCCGGAGTCATGTGGCACATCACTCCGCCGATCTGGTCGCGCAGGTCCATTCCCGATGGGGGGAGCGTAGCGAGAGTCCAATCTCCACACTCCAGGGCCGCATTGAGCATGTCCTGGTCGGTGAACTGGAAGGGGTGGAGGGCAGTGGCGGGCAGCAGTTTGTCGATCGGCAAGCCCAGCTTGGGCAGCCCCTCGATGAGCTTGGCCCAAGTGTCTAAAAGTGTAGTCTGATCCGTAGAAACCCCTACAAATCCGCCATTGAAATAGCGGTCGAGTTTTCTTGATTGCGTCAGGCCGATGTTGGCGGCATGTTCTCGCCAGTGGTGACGGTATAGGTGGTCTTCGGAGATCGCCTCGTAAAAGTCTCCCACCAAAGCCACTCCGCGGCTAAGCCAATCTTCGAAGAAAGTCCAAGGAGCTTTGGTAACGATGTCCGGGTCGATATAGGCAATGCACTCGCTACCAGACCTATTCAAAACATCCTGCATGAACCAAGGTTTGTAGTGGGAAAAATGGTATGGAGTGTCGAGATCCAGAAAACGAAGCTCGAGACCGTTGGGCAATGTTTTGGAATCGCCCGGAGACCAAGGCGGCCGCTCGCCCCGCGTCCCAACCCACAACGTGCCATTGAAGCCGGAAGAATGAAGGCTGTTAGCCAGTGCGCCGAGACCATAATGGTAGTCCCCCTCATAAAGCGTGCAGATGGCGATTGGGCTACTACTCATTTAGAAGCTCCTGCGAACAGCTCCTTCACGTAAGTTTCTGCGACATCTTCCCAAGTCCACCGCCCCAATTTGGCTTCCAGATTAGCTTCGTCGATGCCCGCCATCTTACCGTCGAGAGCTTCTTCCATTGCTGCTTCCAGTTGCTCCGGCGAACCCGGATCTACCAACTTGACTGCACCCTCCATGCCATAGCACTCGATCTGTTCCAAGAACGGAGGAATGCGAGTCGCGATCACCGGCTTTCCGCGCTCAAACGCTTCTATAAGCGGTAGGCCAAATCCCTCGTAATGGGTTGGAAGAACAACCGCGGAGGCGTTCGCGTATCGCTGCTCCACTTGAGCCTGCTCGACATAGCCAAGCGCCAGTACTCTTCCCTCGAACTCCCGATTTTGAGCGAGGAAATCCTGACACTCCTTCACCGCCGGATCGGTAGCCGGCTCCTTGGCAAGAAGCTGGTCTGTCCGCCCACCGCTGAAAACCAAATCGAACTCCCGTCCTCGCCTGTATAAGGCCAGCGACGCTCGTAATAGGTCGAGATGTCCCTTGTGGGCAAATACCGAAGCGGGAAAGTAGAAGTTTGGCGAGACGCTCTCCGGCTGAGGCAGGCACACTCGATTCGAACCGTGCGGAACTACCACCGACCTCGGTCTGATCGTCGTAAAAGACCGCTCCACGTTCGCCTTTGTAAATTCAGAAATTGGAAACACGACTCGGCAAAGCCTGAGCCATTCGGTGAATATGGCGTCATAGTGGGAAGTCGGCTTGGGAAACGACTTTGGGAAGACCTGCCAATTCAGATCCATGATCATGCAAGCCATCGGCACCCGGAGCGTAGGTGGCGGCGTATCGAAAATCCAAGTGAATAGCGCGCCGTCGATGCTGTGTTTCCGGCAAAGATGTCTCAGCCGGCGGCTGATTATCTCTCGCCTGAGACCCGTCAGGCTTGATTCGGGAATTCGACGCAGCAAGCCTGACACCTTGGCCCAAGGCCCCGACGTCCAATGCAGGCATTCCACATCCACATTTGGGATGCCTTGCGCTATCTTTTCATTCTCGATCCAATGCGCAGGCGCGACGTAAAGAACCCTGTCGCAGAACTTGGGGAGATACGGAAGAATTGCGCGATTGACGGCGTCGATTCCCCCCGGTATTCCGTAGTCCACGAGCATCAAGCGCATGAGGTGTCTTATCCTTCGCCACGAATCGGCTCGATGCCCATCTTCAATTTCTCGGAAACGAGCGAAGCGAACTTGAGATTTGCTTGACGGCACTCCTCCAATGCTTCGGGATACTCGCGGGCAGATCGAATTCGATCCGGCAAGTCGGTCAAGTCATACGACATTTCCGGCTTGTGTCGAAACCCGAAGAACTTCGTCGACCAAGGTACGCAGACCACTTTTCTCCCCATCAGAGTTGACCAATAGGCGCCATGGTAGCTGCTGGTAACTACAATCCGCGCCGATGCAAGAAACGCCAAGGTCTGATCAAATGACTGCTCGAGATTTGGCAACTTGGGATACCTGCTAATCCGCAACCCCATGAACATTGGATGTTCATGCACTACGATCTTTCGCGTTGGAGTTACGTTTCGGTACTTATCTAACAGCGGCGACATACAACTTGCGCATGGAACCCAGGTGGTGCCGGGGATATCGTCTCGAACACCGATTAGCGCGAACTGCCGGGTTTGCTCGGCTATATCCTCCAGCTTGGGTTGCCAATCCGAAAAATCAAATTTGGCCCGTTTACCGGACTTCTCCAAATTGCGCTTAATCAGATTCTTGACGCGCTGCCAACCGTCATCGCTCACCCATTGACCAAAAGCTCGGGTATGGCGGTTCTGACCCACTCCCCAGGCAACGACGGGCGATCCCTTCGCCACGATCTCATCCACTGCGCTGCGGATGTAGTCATGATCTAACAAACCACCCCCGCCGAGAATAACTGCCTTGGGTGTTTCTGGACTGCTCGCTAACTCTCTTACGTCGATCGGCGAGACCATTTCGCCATCAAAGGTGAAGTAATGGCTTGGGCACGACATCACGTCGCCAACGTTGGCCTTATCCAATAGGTGTGTGCAAATTACATTTGGGGCCAAAGTTGCGCCTTCCGATAAGACTGATCGGGAGCTAGCTTCCATCGAGCACTGCCACAACGATGATTTGGTCGCCCCAAGGTTGGACCTTCTGAGGAGAATAACCCGCACATTGCAGGGTTTGAAGGAACTCGTCTTCGCTGAAGTGATTGAAAAAGCCGTTTTTGTGCCGGTCTGAAGTGTCAGCCCCGTTTTTCACCGTTGCATAGCTGCAGATTAAGGTCGGGGCAAGTCGACCGATAAACCGAAGTGCCTCAACAGGCTCGTGGACGTATTCGAGCACGCCGGAAAGAACCGCTACTTCCGCGTCAGGTAAATCGGGAAATGGGCGTACGTTCAGGTCGCAAATAAGGCAGTCCGGCGTTCGTGCAACTAAATCGGTAGGTTGATACTTGCACGTCGGGTCGAGCAAACCGCGTAGAGACTGCAATCCCGCACCAAATTCCAGCACCCGAGTTCCGGGAAGAATTGCGGCTGCGATTATTTCATTTCGTTCGCGCCAAAAATCCTCGTAGCTTGAATCCTTTGCCCATCGGTCAAGATCGGTCCCTCGCTGGGACGCGAGTTTACGAGTCTTCGGTGCGCGTAATGTCGCCAAGACGTCCGCTCGCTTTGCGACTGCCCAGTTCGATAAGCGCCATTTCGCAGTCCGGAGTCGGTGCTTCGCCTGCTCAATACCCAATGTCGTTCGATCCGCGTTAGCGAATCGCCTCCACTGACATGTTCTTTATCCCCGACTGTGGCGGGCAAGGTTTGATATCAATCGATGGAAACTGAATCCTTCCCCAGGCCATGTTCCAATCTGTATACGTTTCCTCTTCTCGAGTAGTCGGGACCACTTCAAAATGCAGCACGTCGAATACCGCGTCGAAATCTTTAACCGATCCTCGGTAACCACCCGTTCCTACTGAAAGTCCCATGAAATACTGTCCCGGCGCTAAATGGGTGGCAGGCAGTTCGATCGAATAATTCGTCTCAGTATCGGAGTTGATCTCCAGATTCTCTGGCGAGTAGATGCTACCGATAGGGGTTCCGTCCGCCGTAAACACGCACAAACCCAGTCGAAATTGTGAGTGCCCAGTTTTGGAATACAGAGTCGCTTTAAATTGAATAGGATCGCCCGTTTCGAAGGTGTTTTGGGTCTTGTTTGTTGGAAATGCGAGCTTTCGGAATTGGATTTCAAGGCTTGCGTCGGGATCGGGCCGGCGGAATCGATCTTCGCTATATGTTGTTGCGAACTCCAGCGAACCGGGCGAATCGTACCATCGGACGGCTTCGGCCGCGGAACCGCTGAACTTGACTTGGCCCTTATGCAAAACAATCGCCCTTGTGCACAGCTGATTGACCGCCGCCATGTTGTGGCTCACGAACAAAACGGTTCGGCCTTCTTGCCGACTCACATCCTGCATCTTGCCCAGACACTTCTTCTGAAATTGGGCGTCGCCTACCGCTAAAACCTCATCGACGACCAATATTTCTGGATTCAAATGCGCGGCCACGGCAAAGGCGAGGCGGACATACATCCCCGAGCTGTACCGCTTGACCGGGGTATCAAGGAATTTTTCAACCTCCGCAAAGTCCACGATGGCGTCGAATTGCCGCTCGATCTCCCTTCGCCGCATTCCCAAAATCGCGCCATTCAGGAAGATGTTTTCTCGACCCGAAAGCTCAGGATGGAAGCCGGTCCCTACTTCAAGCAGCGAGCCAATGCGTCCGTACAGGCGAACTTCGCCGTGGGTCGGTTCCGTGATTCGGGATAGGATCTTGAGCAGGGTTGATTTGCCGGCTCCATTTCTTCCGATAATGCCAAGGACTTCGCCTTTCTCGACCTCGAACGACACGTCGTCGAGGGCTCGAAAGGTTTCATAACTGGTGCTCGCTAAAGGATTTTTGATGCGGCGCGTGATCGCTTCCCCGAGGGTGGTCGCTCGTTGGCCTTCATGCGCAATCCGATACTCCTTCCCCAGTCCATGAACCGAGAGCGCAAGGTTAGATGACATCCGCGAACCTCCGCTCCATACGTTGGAAAGCCAACGCTCCAAGGAAGAACGAGCCGACGGCGAAAATCGCGGAGTAGATCACTCCTCCGACGTTGGTAACGGGCGTCCCCAACAAGCACCACCGAAACGCTTCGATCATTCCCACGACCGGGTTGATCCCCACCAATGCCTGGAATTTGGGTGGGATGGCAGAAATGGAGAATGCCACAGGACTAGCGAATAGAAGGAATTGAACCAAAACCGGGATCACGTACTGGACGTCCCGGTAAGTCACCATCAGGGATGAGAAATACATTCCCAACCCCAGCGCCATCATAAATGCGATCGCTAAGATCAAAGGCAAAGCCAATATGTTGACCGACAGTGGAACTCCGTAAATAACCGCCAGAACTGCGAACATCCCGAGTCCGATCAAGAAATCCAGCAACACACCCGGAACTGTCGATAAGGGCAAGATTAGCCGTGGAAAGTAAACCTTTGAAACCAAATGCGCGTTGCCAATCAAGGAGGCGCTCGATTTTCCGAGCGTCACACTGAAGACGTTCCAACAAAGCATCCCGACGAAGGAAAACACCAAATAAGGGATGCCGTCGCTAGGAAGTTTGGCTACTGTGCCGAAGACAAAGCTGAAAAGTCCCGCGCCGGCGAGCGGCTGCAAGATCACCCAAATTGCTCCGAGCGCGGTTTGCCGGTACCGCAGTTTGACGTCGCGCAAGGCGAGCGTCATTAGGAGATCCCGATACATCAAAAGATCGCGGAAGGGGATCGCACTGAACCCCTTCCGCGCCTTGAGTACGATGAGTGGCTTTTGAGTTCCGGAAACGGAGTCCATCTTAAGCCGGACTGTTCATTGCTACGCCGAGAACCCTCGCGTTCGCCTGACGCAGTACGTCTAGCCCCCTCAAAATCGTCGTTCGTTTCGTGGTTCCGGTCTTGGCGACGAATAGCACGCTTTCCGCCACGGAGGAAAGGACCATCGCATCCGCCATTCCCAGGCAGTTCGCCGAGTCGTAGATCACCAAGTCAGCCAATTCTTCGAGCTGCGCCTTTACGTGTTGCATCCCCGACGAGGCCAAGAACTCGGCTGGGTTGGAGATCTCGGTTCCACAGGTCAAAACGCTCAAACCAGGAATGACCGTGGGGTGGAGCGATTCCGCCAGGGTGGCAGTTCCGGCGGCTACGTCGGTCAAGCCCGGTTTGCCCGCAACATTCATCTTTTGGTGAATCATCGGGTACCGAAGGTTGGCATCGACTAAGATGACCTTCCGGCCTTCGCCGGCGGCGGCGACCGCCAAGTTGCAGGCGAGCTCGGTCTTGCCTTCCGCCGGGCTGCTGCTCGTCACCATGATCGATTTGACCGGCTCTTTCATCGTTGAAAAGAGCAAGTTGAACCGCAGAATTCGATACTTTTCTAGCAATCTGTCGTTAGGTCGTGCCATTGCCAACGCCGGCGCCCCACGTTGAGGCAAGACGGGAACGGATCCCAGTGAGGGCAGGCCGGTAAGACCGTATATCTCTTCCGCATCCGCCACGCGATCATCGACCACGTCTTTCAGCATCGCAAATCCAAGCGCGAGGAACGATCCCATCAAGAGCGCAATCGCCAAATACTGGAGTTCATTGGGCTTTACCACTTTGGGAACGGTGGGCTCATTTTGAAGGAGGGTTACCAAGTCCCGTTGTGAACTGCTGCGAAGTTGGAAAGTCTTCAGCAAGCCGGTAAGTGCTTGAATGCCATTTTCTCGGTTCCCCACGTTTTGCACGAGCCGAACCTCTTCCGGTTCCATGTCGCGGTAGGCGGCAAGCTTGGACTTCGCTTCGGCCAGCAAGGCATTGGAGCGCTCCAGATTCTTCTTTGCGGCTTCCAATTCAACCCTCGAACTCGCGATTTGAGTGTCGAAGCTTTCGATGTCGGGGTTCGTTATCGAGGATTCAACCGACAGTTCCTTGGGGTAATTCTTAAGCTGGGTGCGCTTCGCTTCGATTTTGCGATCGAGAGCTTTCACGTCGGGATGATCTGGAAAATATCGCTGCAGCAGAACGCTTCGCTCGGCTTCCATGTTCTGGATTTCGTCTCGAAGTGCCTGTTTGTTAAGGGTCGTTTCAGTCTTGGACGTGGTGGTCATCATCGCCAACGCCCGGCGCTTCTCTCTTTCAAGCTCCGCGATGCGTCGCTGCTGGACTTCGATCTGCGAATTCGCCTGGAAAACTAGGTCCTCGGCAGCGATCACTCGACTGCTGCGGTCGCCCGCCTGGCCCATCACCATCGGCAAATCCCGAGCTTTGCGGAAGTCTCGTAGATCATTTTGATCTTTGACCAAAGCCTGCTTTTCAGTTGCGATTTTGTCCTCGAGATAGTTGATGGACATCCGGACTTCACTATCTCTTGAATCTCGCTTGGCTGACTGGTATACGATTGGCAGATTCCTGGCGATTGAAGACGCGAGGGATGGATTCGTCGATTGGACCGCGATGTTCAGAATGCTAGATTCGCCCACTTGAGTGACCCTGACCGTCGGTTTCTTGGTGTCGTCGGGTTCAGGAGTCAAGCCCGCTTCGCGATACGCTTCATCCAACATGCGCG
>DATFHI010000065.1:0-10018 GCA_035248525.1 Fimbriimonadaceae bacterium
GCTCTCCCAGCTGAGCTATACCCCCAGAGGTTTCCTTTCGGAAGGGCTGTATTAAACCCGAATTCGGGATGGCGGGTCAAGCCGACCCGGTGACCTAAAATAGGGCATGCATCCCGCGATCAAAGCGATTCGGACCGCAATCCAGGGCACTCCTTTCCAGGACGACGTGTACCTGGTCGGAGGCGCGGTGCGGGACGCGTTGCTTGGGATTCCGGTGAAAAACGACTTGGACCTGGTGACCCGTGGGTCGGCGCCCGCCCTTGCCCAACTCCTCTGGGAAAAACGGATTGCCGAGATCGCGCCGGTCACCTATCCGCGATTTGGCACTGCGATGATTCAGGTCCAGGGGGCGAACATCGAATTGGTCACCGCCCGCAAGGAAAGCTACGCGGAGACCAGCCGCAAGCCGAATGTGGAACCCGCAACCTACGAGGAGGATGCCCAGCGCCGGGACTTCACCGTCAATGCCCTTTTCCAGAATATCGACTCCGAAGACGTTTGGGATCCGCTGGGATCTGGCTTATCAGACCTGAAATACAGAACCCTGCGAACGCCGCTCGACCCGGAATTGACATTCCACGACGACCCCCTCCGCATGCTGCGAGCGATCCGATTCCGCTGGCAATTGGACTTTGAACTTGCTCCGGGCTTGAGGGAAGCCATTCAGAGTTCGCGGCAGCGGCTACGGATCATCAGCTTTGAGCGCATCCGGGATGAGTTGGTGAAGATGCTTGCCCGGCCAAGCGGTCCAAACGCGCTGGGCGACCTGATGGACACCGGTCTGCTGGAGATATTTGCGCCGGAATTGGTGGCGATGAAGCGGGTGGACCAGGGCTCCTACCACCATTTGGACGTTTGGGAGCACACGCTCTTGGCGATGCGCAATTTGTGGAAGTCGGTAGAGCAACCAAGCCAAAACCTTGTCTTGGGTGTCCTGTTTCACGACATTGGAAAGCCCCCAACGCGGGCGATCGATCCCGAAGGCAAGATCCGGTTCTTCGGCCATGAAGCGATCGGGGCGGAAATGACCCGAGAGGTGCTGCGACGCCTAAAGTTTGCCGAGCGGGATGTCGAGCCGGTCGCTCGCTTAGTCAAAAACCACATGCGGTTGGGCAGTTCTCCGACATTCACTCCGTCCGCAGCTCGGCGGTTACTACGTGATTTGGGAGATCAGGTGGATGAGTTGCTCGAGCTAGTAAGCGCCGATGCATCCGCCCTGAAACCCGGAGTCCGTCAGTTGGACTTGACTCCCATTCGGAGCCAACTTGCCCAAATTCAAAGGGCGACGCCAAGGTCCGCTTTGGAAAGTCCACTCTCCGGCGAGGAGATCATGGAAATAAAGCAAATTGCGCCGGGGTTGGAGGTCGGAAAATGGAAGCGATTCCTGACCGAAAAAGTGCTCGATGGCGAACTGGCCCCCGGCGACAAAGAAGCCGCGAAGCAATTCTTGGAAACTTCGAAATTCTAAAGCTCCAACGGCCGGCATACGATGATGCCGTCGTTCGTTCGGGCTTTGGCCAGGAAGTCGGACAGCCGCACATCCAGCACGACTTCATTCTTCAGCGAAGAAGCGTGCAAGAATCGCAAAACACCTTGATCGTCGCGGTAACACATGCCGGTGTGCGACACATCCAGTCCCGCCGCAGTTGTGGTGAGTCCAATGATGTCGCCCGTTTTCAGCAAAGTCTCATCGTCGGCGATGCGGTCCTTGGGAATGTAGAAGTTGCGCCGGTCGTTGATCGACGTCTCCATCTTTTCAATTGCTGGAACCCATTCGGGATGCGCCTTCAACTGCCGATACTTGTCCGGATTCTTGGACATGAAGAAAACCTTTCGCGGATAAATCTGCGCGCCCGGCAGATCCTGGGAGAGCATTTTAACGATCCCCTTCCGCTCGTTGTCGAAGAAATAATCGATCGCGTAATGAAGTCGGCTGGTGTAGCCATTCATGCGCCCGCCGCGGTATCGGATGAGCTGGATTTGCCGCCTAAACTCTGTTTCATTTGGTCGGCTCGATTTGATTGTGCGGGCCATCGCGAGGGCGGCCTCATAAAACGTGGCGCAATCTAGGCCCTTGAGGTTGATGACGCAATACTCTACGTCGTCCGAGATTTCGAAGGTGAATCCCACGTACGGTGTGCCGGCGAGGGACATGCCGACTTTGCCGACCACCTCACCCATTGGCAATTTCTTCCAACCCTCGCGCTGGGCCTGGGATAGTATCCGAGCGAGCACATCCTTGCCCTCAAAGTGGTCAGCAGTTTGGAATCGCGCCAGGGCGGGAGTTGCGAGGGCGACCGCTGCCGCTCCCAAGAATTGTCGTCGTGTCATTTCAGCAGGTCCAGCATCTTTGTCATCAGTGCGCATCCGGCAGCATTGCGCTTCAAACCAGATGGCTGGATTCCCAGACCACCGTAGGGTCGCAGCGTTGTGCAGATCGCGGTGTTGCCTCCGCTTCTGACTCTCATCATAACCGGCGACTCCTGATAAGTTCTTACGTCGATGCGATTGATAAGCGTCTCGATGGTGGCTCCGCTTGGCGAATTCTCCGCAATAAAGGTTGGATCGATCACCCGATCGCCCGACACGGCGAGCAATCGGTCCCACTGCTCGGCGAAGGGCGCATCCGGGTGGAATTCATATGCGCTTTCCCGCCAGAAAGGTGCCGGGCGAGTGCCAATCGATTCCAAAAAAATCAGCTCATTCGCCGCACCAAGCTCAGCTTGCAGTTGGTCGACTTGCACTTGAACATCCCCTTCGCCACCGTCGACCCCGAAAAGGTCGCGCGGATCGATGAGTTGGAAGTTAATGGCATCCAGTGGCGATTCTACGAAGAATGTCCAAGAGTTGGTGGTATGTCCTGCCTCGGCAATCAGGCGGTATTCACCGGGCGTTTCGCAGTGCCAGGAAATCTCGCCGATTTGGCGAGATCGCAGCTGCTCGATCCAAGCCGACTTGCCTACTCCTCGAGCTTGGACCTTGCCCGTTGAGTCCTCGATTCGCCAGATCAACGTGGCGTCGGCACCCGACTCACTATGCAATCCAACTCGAAAAAAGACCTGGCCCGTGAATTGGTTATGAGGGTCGAGCCAGCCCGCCCGGTTCCCTCCATCCACCCAAGGTGGTCGGCGACTTGGGATCAGGAATAAGCAGTCCTCTGAATTCCATGCCGCGCACTCCTCGTGGGTGAATCTGGGTTTGCCCCAATCGTCGAAAAATCCGGATGTGGATATGGGAGTATCCCGGAATCCGGTGATCACGTAGCCGCTGATCGGGTCGCGGGCCCGCACCCACTCCTGGATCCTCTTGCGCATAAACGCTGCCTTCTCACGCGAACTCGCCATGAGCCTTTCGTGGCGGTCCATCTCGTCACCTAGCGCCATCGGATTGTTGGCAAGAAATGCGGGAAGGTCGTGCTGCCAGCGAACTCCCTGATCGTTCAGCTCAGGCATCGCACTGGCCCAGTAGGGCATCTCGTCGTGCAGCCGGTTTAAGTCGCGATGCACGTCGATGTCGTTGAACTCGCCGAGCAAAGTTGGACGCTCCGGCCTTGGTCCGGGCAAGAGAGAGTCGAGCACCAGGGGATAGAACTGGGTGTCGCAATAGGGATGGAAGTCCTCGAAATATCCAAACTCGCGCAAATCGCCGCCATACATTTCCGCCCCGCCCGAATTGTCCTTCACCAATGGACAGCCAGTTAATGCACGGACCAGATCCACCATTCTCTCTCGGAATTCCGGCGGAGTGGCGTGGCTGAGCTCGCACCCGATCGTCCAAAGGATGATGTTGGCGTGGGAGCGGTATTGCCGAATGATCCTCTCCAACTCCTCGGCCATTTCATCTAGGCGATCCGGATCGCCGGTAGGATCCCAGAGGGGAAGCTCTAGCCAAGCTTCCATTCCTTCTTCTCGCAATATCTCGAAATATCGCTCCGGCGGAGCCCACAGGCAAAACTTGATCAGATTGAAGCCGAGCCGTTTTGCTTCCTGAACCTCTCTTCTAATTGTTTCTTCTGGAGCATTGTGATGCCCAAGTTCCGGATACCAACCCCAATGCAAAAGCCCCCGCACGTAGAAGGGCGCACCGTCTACAAAGATCCTCGAGTCATCGACAAAGACGCGATTTTCGGAATGCGGTAAAGGTTTTTTCTCACTCTTTGGCGCAATCGTAACCTCGCCCCAGATGCCGCCAAAGGTGTGGAAAACAAACGGCAGAAACCCGCTGGCGACCTCTTTGACCGGAAACCGCTGGCCGCCATTTTTGATGACGGCGACCTCGACCTTCACTCGCTTTCCCTGCCAAGGCTCGAGATCCACTTCGAATGAATCCCAAATTCCGCGATGGGTTAGTGCATGGCTTCCATCGATTGTCACCACGGCCTCATAACTAACGCCTTGGAAGTGCAACGTCGAAAGTTCCGACGGGACGTCGATTTCGGTTCCATAAATCGCAGGACCTTCCCACCGGACGTCGACATCGTGGCGCCAAGCGTGAGGCAGGGTCACCGGATGGGGCTCACCATCGCTGTAGTCCACACTCCAGTTGGAAATCGCTCGGGACATTAGCCCGAATTCTTGCACATCACCGAGCTTCTGGGTCAGTAATCGAGGGCGGAATCAATCCAGAAGGCGAGAGCACAACGGTCGCGTTCTTGCCGGTCTCCATGGCGTGGATCCACCGAAGCTGCAAAAGATTCGGATTATTTTCCATTGCCTTGGCGGCATTTGCGAGCGAGCGGAGGGCTGCCGATTCTCCTCGGGCTCGCTCAAGAGCAGCTTGTCCTTCCTTTTGGGCCACGATCTGTTGGGCATATGCCCGCTTAATTTCGCCAGAAACGCCTAAATCGCGAATCGTGCAACTCAATACTTCAATTCCCGCCGGTGAGAGCTGCTCCTGGGCCGACTCCTTCAATTTGGAGTCCAGAGTTGTCCGCTTACCAATCGCCTCTTCGACCGTTAGTCCAGAAAGCACCTCTCGAAGAGAATCATGGATGCTTTCGTAAATTAATGAGAACAGCAGGTTCGATCCCCTATAGGCTTTTTCAATATCGACGATTTGAAAGTTGGCTCGAGCGCTTGCCCTAACGGTTCCACCATCCGCGCACGTAATTTCCTGATTCGCGACAATCTGCTGAGAAGGCCTCAAATCGAACTTTTCGACGTGATGGTCAGTGCCCCAAAATGCGTAAAGCCCCGGTTCCAGTTGCCGCAGGAGTCTCCCGCGGTGAAAAAGAAGCGCCCGCTCATGCTCCATAACTACGAATTTCTGACGAAAAAGCATCGGTTTGTGTAGGCAAGTCCAACTCGTCACTAGCTTTGGCGGAAGTCTAAACTTGCATGGCCTCGGCCGGATTGCCCCGGTGGGGCGACGAATCGGAGCTTGCCTGTTCGCTTGGTACGATCAAGTCGCTCGAACACTGATCACGGACAGGTGATGGCTACGCCGAACCCCGCGTTAAGTTGTAAGAGCACCCGAATCATACACCAGCTTCCGAACATCTCGGAAATGGAAAGAGTAGTAATGAGGAGCGGGTTTTCTGAACCCCTTTTATTCCCCATGCGTCAGAATCCTAGTTGTTCACGGAGGAACAAATGATCGTATCCACGGCCCTCTTTACCCTAGCAATTGCTACTGCCCAACAAGCAAAGGTAGTCGCCGCCCCTCCCTTCCAAGTGAAACGCGTTCGCGAACTGCAGGGAATCAGAGCGTTGGCATTTGCACCCTCCCCGACCGGTAGTCAAATCGCGGTAACTCTCGAGGACAAATCCGTTCGGATCATCGATGCCAAGACCTACGCGACCGTCAAGACCTTCCAGGGTCATCCACAGCCAGCGTATGCCGTTGCCTGGAGCGACGACGGGGCCTATATCGCATCCGGCGATGAGTCTGCCCGAATTTTCCTCTGGGACACCCGCACCGGCAAACAGGTGAAGATGATCTACGGCGCCCACCAGCGCGGAATCCAGAAGCTCAGCTTCAATCATCCTCGGTCTCTGCTAATCAGCACGGGACGCGACGACCGAATTCTCGTTTGGAGCATTCCTAGCGGCAAGAAAGTTGGCGAAGTGCTCGGCAAAGGGTCCAATTTGTACAGCGGCACGTTCAATCCGGTAACCGACAGTTTTGTCAGCGCCACCCTCACCAGCACCGCCCGTACCTATCGCCAGACCCCGGTTGGAGTGAAGGTCATGAACTTCTTCACTTCCGATCCGCAGGGCCAACTCGACGTGTGTTGGAACAAGGCGGGGACGATGATCCTAACCGGCGAGAAGAGTGGGAATGCCGTCCTGTTCGATATGAAGTCGCTGAAGAAATTCGGCACCCTGAGAGGGCACATGGACTTCGTGACGAGTGTGGCATTTGCGCCCAATGGCCGCGTGGCGGCAACGGCTTCACCTGATCGCACTGTGCGTCTGTGGGATCCCAAGTCGCTGAAGCAGATCGCGCAGATCGACGACGAATCGGGCGTAGGCTCCCCGCTTGCCTTCACCGCCGATGGCAAATACCTGATCACGGTTGGCATCAATGACTTCATGCAGGTGCATGCGCTGATTCCTCCGCAAAGCGCCACTCCGCCCGCGCCAGTGAAGAAAGGCAAGAAGGGTTAACCCAGAAATTCCCGGCAGTCCGCATACCATTTGGGCTGCCAGTTGATGGGTAGACTCCCGCTGAATCCTCTTCACAAGGCAAAGCATGGCAGCGGCAGTCCAAGTAGAAACCGTAAACATCACCATCAACGACGTCGAAATCGCAGTTCCAAAGGGCGAACTGATCATCGAGTCGGTCAAGCGACTTGGGCTTGAAATCCCCATCTTTTGCTACCACCCACGGATGAAGCCGGTTGGCATGTGCCGCATGTGCATCATCGAAGTTGGGTTCAAACAGCCCGACGGCACGATCCGCAAGATGCCGAAACCGCAGGCCGCCTGCACCCTGCCAGCCAGCGAAGGAATGGCGGTTTACACCGATAGCGAGATGGTGCATCGGGATCGAAAAGGCGTGCTCGAGTTCTTACTCGTGAACCATCCGCTCGACTGCCCTATCTGCGACCGCGGAGGAGAGTGTCCGCTCCAGAACAACACCCTTTTCTACGGACCCTCGACTAGCCGATTTCTGGAGCTCAAGCGGCACGCTCCCAAGGCGTTCCCACTGAGCAAGTACGTCACCCTCGACCTCGAGCGATGTATTCAATGCGGCCGTTGCGTGCGATTCACCGAAGAGATTTCCGGCGATGCCCAACTGGCGTTTCGCTTCCGAGGGGCCAATATGCAGCCTTCGACTTTCGAGCTGCGCGAATTCGAATCCAAGTTTTCCGGCAATGTCATCGAGATCTGCCCGGTCGGCGCATTGACCTCCGCCAAATACCGATTCCGCGCCCGTCCTTGGGACCTGGAAACAAAGCCTGGAATCTGCACCATTTGCAGCAACGGTTGCAACATCTGGTTCGACTACCGAGTTGGCAAGATGGTCCGCATCAATGGCCGCACGAATGAAGCGGTGAACGAGGAATGGACCTGCGACCGAGGCAAATTCGGTCACGAATTCTACAACTCTGACCTTCGGCTCACAACCCCCCTTGTCCGTAAAGGCGATCAGTTGGTAGAGGTCGAATGGGCGCGTGCCTACTCCGACGTCATTCGTGCCTTCTCGCAAGGCGGCGATCAAGTTGCAATTCTAGGTGGTTCCGAAAACAGCAACGAAGACATGTATCTCGCCCGAAAGCTCTTCAGCGAACAATTCAAGACGGAGAATCGCGACCACCAACTCGAAGCGAACTTAGGTCCGAGTGTGGTGAACCAAACCCTTGTTGACTTGGAAAGCGCTAAATCCATCCTCGTATTTGGAACTTCCCTGGCGGACGAGCTCCCAATCGTCTTTCTGCGAGTCCGTAAAGCATGGTTCAATCACGGCGCCAAGGTCGTCGTTGCGCATGACCGGCCGACCGATGTCGACTCCTTTGCCGACACAATCCTTCGCTACCGACCCGGCTCGGAAGAAGCGGTGGCAAAAGCATTGGCCGGCGAGCTTTCGCCAGAGCAAGCGGAGAAAGAAACGGGAGTATCTGCGGCGATGATCAAGAGCGCGATGGAATTGGCCAAAGACTCCGTCATCATCACATCGCAAATGCTTTCCGATCAGCACTCCGAAGCGGTTTCAACTCTGGAGCGAATGGGCGGTTCTAAGTTCAACAGCTACAGTTTGCGAGCAAATGACGAGGGCGCGGCAACGCTATTCCAAGGGCGAGGATTGAACTCGAAGCAGATCTTAGAGGCTGCCGCCGAAGGAAAAATCAAGGCGCTATGGCTCTTCGGAGCCGATCCGTTCGAATCCTATCCCGATCGAGAGTTGGTCGAGCGGGCGCTTTCCCAAGTTGACTTTCTCGCGTTCCAAGGCATCAGGCAAAGCGAGGCTTTCCATTACGCCAGCGTTGTATTGCCGCAGACTGCTCCCGCCGAGCAGGAGGGCACCTACACCAACTGCGAGCGGCGCGTTCAATATATGGACAAGATTCTCGATCCCAAGGGCGACGCGAAGCCGGCGTGGCGAATTTTCAGCGAGATTTACGTCCGTCTAAAACCATCCACCCCGTTCTTTAATCCGGGAGAAGTGATGGACCAGATTGCCGAGGAGAATCCAGCATTCGGCGGCGCAAAGTATTCCGGGTTGCCCGAAGAGGGCTTCTTGATCGCGAATTAAGTCCTGAACGTGACATTTCGCGATAAATCCGAAAACCGATTCTTTACGCCTCGAACTAGGCGAGCATCGCCGATAGGTTCCCTGGTAAATTTGAAACCAACTTCATGGCTCAGTGGTACTTAGACCTCCACCCCGCCTGGCAGGCGCTCATCCGAGTGCTTTTGCTAGTGGTCCCGATACTAATCCTGGTGCCCGGTTTGATTTGGTGGGAGAGACGCCTGCTGAGTTGGATGCAAGATCGGATCGGCCCAAACCGCGTCGCCACCATTACCTGGTCTAAAACCAGCAAACTCGTTCCCCCGTTTCTCCGCGGAAAGAAAACGAGCATCTGGGGGCTTTTGCAGCCCATCGCCGACGGAGTTAAGCTGTTCTTTAAAGAGGATATCACTCCCAGCGCGGTCGACCGAGTCATCTATTTCCTTGCTCCCGGAATCGCCTTGTTTCCCGCATTCGCGCTCGGTGGAACCATGCCGTGGGCGCCATGGCCGAGTCTGACTCCAGTTGCCGACGTCAACATCGGCGTCCTGTACATGCTGGCGATCTCGAGCCTCGGTGTTTATGGAGTTGTGCTTGCCGGATATTCGGGGAACAACAAGTACTCACTCATGGGCGGTCTGCGCGCGTCGGCACAGTTAATCAGCTACGAATTGGCGATGGGCATGTCGCTGGCCTGCATTGCCGTAGCCTCGGGATCGCTTCGCATGACGGACATGGTCCGCGAGCAGGAAAAGGCGCTTTGGGGAGTGTTCCCCGTACTTCAAAACTGGTTTGTCCTGACGCCATTTGGTTTCATCTCGATGGTCGTCTTCCTGATCTGCATGGTAGCAGAGACTAACCGCGCGCCCTTCGACCTTCCAGAAGCAGAAAACGAACTCATCGCCGGCTATCACACCGAATACAGCTCGATGAAGTTCGCGGTCTTCTTTATGGGAGAGTACGCCGCCATGTTCATCTTCTCGGCCGTAATGAGCGTGATCTTCTTTGGCGGCTGGAATATCGTTCCGGTGAACTGGGACTACATCGCCCAAAACAGCTCATTGCCGTTCTTCGGCGGAATTGCTGAAGTCATCAGCGGCCTGAATTACTGGTTCGCTCCGCTCTTCTTTATTGCCAAAATCGCCTTCTTCATTTCGGTTTACATTTGGCTGAGAGCCACGCTTCCACGCCTGCGATACGATCAACTCATGTCGCTCGGTTGGAAGTCGTTGCTACCGCTGGCGACCGTCAATTTCATCATCGTCGCCTCTTGGATCCTGGTTACGCGGCTCGTGTCGGAAACCAAAAATCCGTTCTGGGGTCAGATCGCAGGAATTGGCTTGTG
>DATFHI010000066.1:0-2959 GCA_035248525.1 Fimbriimonadaceae bacterium
GAATTAAACGGTCAATATTGCACGCTAATTCGCCAAGAGGTCGGATTGACAATTGAATTTTCTTCGGGGACGGCTGAGCTTGTACATGATTGGTACTTTGGGTTTGAACATCAGCGCGAATTGGAGCGTGGGCTCGAAGGTTACGAAGATCGCTGTTGTCCGGTGAAGATCAGCGCCGAATTGACGGTTCACAGACCGATCGAACTAGTCTTTTCTTTGAGTAGGGAAGAGGGATCGGAGTTTCTAGCGGATCAACGCGCAGCGCCGAAGTCGAAAGTGGGCCAGCAACTCGCGGAGGCGTGCCAAATCTTCCTCACCAGAAGTGGAGACCGCACATCCATCCTCGCGGGGTATCCATGGTTCTCGGATTGGGGAAGAGACACCATGATTTCTCTTCCCGGAGCGCTCATCTGCACCGGCAACCTGGCAGATGCCCAACGAATTCTTCTGGATTACGCGGGCTGGATGCGTAATGGTTTGATTCCCAATCGATTTACCGAGGCAGGAAAAGGAGCCGACTACAACTCCGTCGACTCCACCCTGTGGTTCATTAATGCGGTTTGGAAATGTCTCCAAGCCACCTGGGACGACGAATTTGCGCAACTCATTGCACCGGCGATTTCTAGCGCTATAGACAGCTATTGTCGTGGGACGGATTTTGGCATCCGGATGGATAAAGGCGGCCTGCTCACTCAGGGTGGCGAAGGCCTGCAGCTCACCTGGATGGACGCGAAGATAGGCGACTGGGTGGTGACGCCACGCGGCGGCAAGGCGGTGGAAATTAACGCGCTTTGGATCAACGCTTTGGCCTGCGCATCTGAGGTTTTGAAGCGAACAGGGAAGGATTGCTCCGCTTGGCGAGAGATTGAAAGACTGGCCTCAGAATCCTTCGAATCGCGATTCTGGAACGAAGAAGCAGGTTGCTACTTCGACGTTATCGATCCTGAGGATAATGCCGTTCGTCCGAATCAAATTCTGGGTATGGCGCTGCCATTTACCCCGATGGTTGGCGATCGGGCGATCCGAGCGCTGGATACAGTAACTCAGATTCTCTACACATCTAATGGACTAAGAACTCTGGACCCAAAGAACCCCGCGTATCGGGGAAGATTTACGGGATCCATGCCCGAGCGCGACGCAGCCTATCACCAGGGGACGGCGTGGCCCTGGTTGCTTGGCAGTTATGCATCTGCCTTGATCAGATTGAAAGGAGAACGGGCGGCGGCCCGGTCGGTCATAGTGACGGCGATGCAGAGCATGGATGTCTACGGAATTGGCGGAATTGCGGAAGTATTCGATGGCGATCTCCCACAAAATGCTGGTGGCTGTCCTTGGCAAGCTTGGAGCGTTGCGGAACTTCTCCGCGCTTGGGAAGAAGACCATCTCGATGAAGGCTTTTAGGTACATTACCAAGACTTCGTTAGCGACCCTATTTCTATGTCTCAGGATCAAGTCAAGCAATTTGTCGACCAAGCTTCGCAGTCTATTCAGAGTGGTCAATTTGAGGGAGCACTTCAACTCATCGACCAAGCGTTAGCTTTGTCGCCTACCAATGCCGACGCTCACATTTTGCGCGGAATTTGCCTTTCTCAGACCGGCCAGCCAATCGCTGCGACCGATGCATTCAACCGAGCAATTTCACTTGAGCCGGCAAGCGCCAAGGCTCGTTACAACATAGCGGTCCACCTTTATGCACAGGGGCAAAAATCCGAAGCTTTAACGCATGCCCGGGCGGCGGCAGACCTGGACGCTACTCACGCCGGAGCACGTCAGCTAATCAATACGATAGAGTCGGAATTGTCGGGTCCGGCGCCTCAACAAACACCTAATTACAACGATCCTTTAGCGAATCAAGCGCAAACTGCCCCTCCGACACCGGTTGCACCTCCGATTCCCCAACCCAATCCGTATGCGTCCAGTTCTGGCAATGTCGAGACTCCACGCTCAGAACCTTCCATGCCGGCGCCGCCACCAACCGCTCACGTGCCCAGCCATGTCCCACCGGTGAGCAATCCCTATGCCAAACCGGCTTATAGCGGACCGACTCATAGCATCCCGTTTGTGGAGAATTTGGGAGCGACCTGGGTTGGAATTGGTTGGTTTTTAGCGGCATTGAGTCTGGTCGGCTTTATTGCTGGAGTGATTGTGGCCATCACTGCGTTCGGCCAGGGGAACTTCAACGACCCGAACTCGTTCGAGCAAGCTATGAACCGACAAGGCGGAATCGTTTTGCTTTCGCAGATTGCGGGCTACGGGAGCACATTCGGAATTATCGTGTGGTCGATCATGGATTTGATCGATCGCCGCGGAAATATGATCTGGCTTCTACCGAATATCCTCTGCTCCTGTTGCGGATTCGGGTGGATCACGCTGCCGATTTATATTCTTGCCGGACGTAACAACTAACGGCTCAAAAACGTTTGACAAAAGGTAACCATGGCCCTGCTTCCAACTTTGCTTTTACTCTCCACCTTGCCGGCTCAGACCGTCGAAGTTCCGTTTCGCTTAGGTGAGAGCGCAATAATCGTCGATGCTCAAGTAAATGGCGCTAATGTATCTTGCATGTTCGATACGGGCTTTTCCGGTACGGTTGCCCTGAACAACAACGTGGAAATTGGCAAACCAACCGGGACCATGACTCTCCGAGATTTCGTAGGGGAGTTCCAAGCGAGCACGACGAAGATAAAGTCGCTCAAATTGGGCTCGAAGGTCATCGATCCTACGGGCATGGAGGCAGTTCAGCAGCCGATGGGGCGAGGCTTGTCCATGAGTTACAACGCCCACACCGATGGCATCATGGGATTTGAGGTGATCAGCCACAACATCACGCAAATTAATTTCGAGAAGCGTAAGTTCGTCTTCCATCCGAAGTCGTTCGACATTAATAAGCTAGTGCCGGACAACAAGCGCACCTTTATGTGCAAGCTTCTTCCGATTGGCCATAACGCGATGGAGTTGG
>DATFHI010000067.1:0-11917 GCA_035248525.1 Fimbriimonadaceae bacterium
CAGACCCCGGCCCCCTCCGCTCCCGCGTTCGTATTGACTCCAGAAATCCGGCGCGAAACGTTGAAAGCGTTGCGCAGTGAACTGGAAGCCCGTTACGTCGAAGAGGCAACCGCAAAGAAAATTTCCGCGGATTTGACCAAACGAGAAGCTGCTGGTGAATTCGACAAAATCACCTCCGGTCCCGAATTCGCCAACCGCATCAACGACCTCATGAAAAGCATGGTGACCGATGCCCACCTTAGATTCCGATTCAGTGAAAAACCACTGCCCGTCCGACAGCGACCCAGCGAGCCATCGCCCGATGAACTCAAGCGAGCCGCCGAGCAGACCCGGTTCATCAATTCCGGGTTTGAGAAAGTCGAGCGTCTGCGAGGCAATATTGGATATCTGAAATTCAACTTCTTCGACAGTCCTGAGAATGTCAAGCGGCCTATCGCCGCCGCAATGGAGTTCCTCTCCAACACCGATGCATTGATTATCGATCTGCGCGATAACGGTGGAGGAGATCCGGCCGGAGTGCAGTTGGTTTGCAGCTACCTGTTTTCCGAAAAGCCCGTTCACCTGAACAGCCTCTACTTCCGGGAAGGGAATCGCACTGTGGAGTTCTGGACTCTGCCGCAAGTAGACGGTCCACGATACTTGAACAAAGATGTCTTCGTTCTGACATCCAAGCGCACCGGTTCTGGCGCGGAGGAATGCAGCTATAACCTGAAAAACTTGAAGCGAGCTACGCTTATCGGGTCCAGCACCTGGGGCGGCGCGAATCCAGGTGGCACCGTTCGCCTGAGTGATCACTTCTCCTGCTTCATCCCGGTTGGCAAAGCCATCAACCCATACACCAAAACGAATTGGGAAGGAGTCGGAGTCCAGCCGGACATCGATATCGACCCGGGCAAGGCGCTTAAGGAAGCCCACTTACGATCGCTAAAGCGACTGATAGACGACGCGAAAGAGCCGGATCGAAAGGCGGATTTGCAGGAGCTCTACCGCGAAATCGAGTCCGGAACAGGTTCATTACTCCTTAATCTGGCTTTCCGCATAAAAATCGTGGATGCGCCGGTCCTATAATGGCAATTGCGATGACAGGATCGACGATAAAGGCGCACATCGGGACTTGGACGCTATTGGCCATGCTGGCTCTGGCAGGCTGCAGTAGCAGTACGGACACCACTCAGCAGACGGGCGACTCAAAGAGCAACGAGAAGAAACTGCGGATTGCGGTGATTCCCAAGGGCACGACTCACGAGTTTTGGAAGAGCGTTCATGCCGGGGCGGAGGATGCCGCCAAGGAACTCGGCGTGGAGGTTATTTGGAAGGGTCCGCTAAAGGAGGACGATCGTAACAGCCAGATTTCGGTAGTCGAGGATTTCACCACCCAAGGTGTGGACGGAATCGTGCTCGCGCCATTGGATGATACGGCTCTGCGAATGCCAGTTGAAAACGCGAAGAAATCAGGCATTCCGGTCGCAATTTTTGATTCCGACCTGAAGGATACGGAGGTTGTCAGTTTTGTCGCTACAGACAATGAAAAGGGCGGTCGGGCGGCAGGAGAAGAAATGGTCCGGCTCCTGGGCGGAAACGGAAACGTAATCGTTCTGCGCTATCAGGTTGGATCAGCCAGCACCATGAACCGTGAAAAGGGCTTTCTGGCAGTGATGAAGGCTAACCCGGGAATCAAAGTCCTCAGCGACAATCGTTACGCGGGAGCAACTGTAGAGTCGGCTCAAACCGAAGCCGAAAACCTTTTATCCGGATACAAGCAACCTGACGGAACGTTAGCGGTGGACGGAATCTATTGTCCGAACGAAAGCTCGACTTTTGGCATGTTGCGCGTGCTTGAGGACAACCATTGGGCGGGCAAAGTGAAGTTCGTCGGGTTCGACGCCTCCGCGAAGCTGATCGAAGGACTCCAAAAGGGATATATCAATGGATTGATTGTTCAAAATCCCCGGCGAATGGGATCTGAGGCAGTCAGGGCCATCGTCGATGCGATCCGGAAAAATCCAGTTCCCAAGCGGATTGACACCGGTGCAACCCTGGTCACCGGCGACAACCTGAAAGATCCGGAAATCGCGAAATTGCTGGAGATTCCCAAGTAGTTGAAGTGGCGCGGCGCCTACACCCTCATCGGGCTGGTGGCCGCGCTCTTTTTGCTGTTCGGCATCTTCGCAGTATTGCTCGCCAGGCAGGATAAGAGCGGATTTCTGAGTCTCGGAAATGTCGAGACGATTCTCCGGCAATCCACTCCGGTATGCATTGCGGCGCTGGGAATGACGTTGGTGATCATCACGGCAGGCATCGACCTTTCGATTGGTTCGGTGGTGGCATTCGTCTCGGTAGTGGTCGCCTGGTTTCTCGTTCGCGGCATGTACCCAGCCGTCGCCTTTGCCGCCGGAATTGTAAGCGGTGCCGCGTTTGGATTCCTTAATGGCGTCCTGGTTAGTCGAATAAAGGTTGGCGCGTTTATCGTTACGCTCGCCACCATGCTGGTTGCCAGAGGAGCGGCCACCGGCCTCGCCAATGAACAGAAGATCGACGCCCCGATGTCATGGCTGAACTCCCTACTTGCGGTTTTGGACTCAGACCAGAAATGGATGCTGTTGCCAAGCGGCGTTTGGGTGATGGTCATATTGGCGATCTTGACGCACTGGATCCTGAACTCGACTCGATTTGGCCGACATGCGGTTGCCGTCGGCTCCAATGAGCGGGCGGCACTCTACAGCGGCATTTCGGTGGACCGCGTGAAGCTTGCGGTTTACACCCTCATGGGGATCTTTGCGGGATTCGCAGGAGTGATGATGTACGCCAGGCTCTCCGTCGGCGACCCATCGACCGCCGAAGGGTTTGAACTGAGCGTGATCGCCGCCGTCGTCATCGGGGGCGCGTCGCTGTCCGGCGGGCAAGGCTCCATTTTGGGTTCGATCCTTGGCGCATTGATTATGGCGACGATCAACGCCGGTTGCTCCCAACTTGGAATGTCGAACTGGATTCAGCAAATGATCACCGGCGGAATCATCGTGATCTCCGTCATGCTGGATCGTGTTCGGGTCGCCCGGATTAAAGACCGCTAAATTACTTCACGGTTGATTTAAGTTCTGGCACGGAGGCCATCACCGCCACCGCGTCGATTCCCTTACTTCGCAAAAAGCTTGCGCCCGTGAGCGCTCTTCCCCCACCCGCACAATGTACGTACACCTTGCCTTGGGGAAGGTTTTTATCGTCCGCTAGATAAACGAGCGGCGAATGGTGTGCACCAGCAACATGCTCGGAGTTCCATTCCGGCTTCCCTCTGACGTCGATCAGGTGCTCGGTGTCAGCTCCTTCGCCCCGACTTACCGGAAATGGAACCGGGTGCGTAACTGGGCTCCAACCCTGGATGTTCTCGATACCAATGAGGATCAAACTTTTTGCGCCTTGCCGGGCTTGGGTCTCGTCATTTGCGAGGATAACGATCGGAGTTTTCAAATCAAGTAAAGATCCCGCCCATTTGGAGAAAGAAACGGTCAGGGGAATGGAGATTGCCCCCGGATTGGAACCGGCAATGAATTCCGGGCGGCTTCGAACGTCGACGAGTTGGCCGGCCGGTTCTACTCGGTCGATATTCCATGCATTAAGCGTTGGGTTAGGCCCGCGCCGGTTGATGTCCTTCATCCGGGCGAAGTATTTCGGAGGCTCGGGCTGGCCCGAAAGGATGTCGGCTACGAATCGATCGGCGCTTGTTTCGCGTACCGCCGAGTTGACCAGCATCTCGTACCCTAGCGTCGTCCCCGGAACTGCGCCTAGACTCTTGCCACAAGCCGAACCCGCGCCATGACCCGGCCACAAAGTAAGCCAGCTTGGCAATTGCCGAAAGCCTCCCAGCGACTGAAAGAGAGTCTCTGCTCCCTCGCGCATCGTGTCTTGATAACCGGCGGCAACTTCCAACAAGTCTGGACGTCCGACGTCGCCGGCGAAGATAAAGTCTCCCGTCAGCACTCCAAACGGCTCAGGAGATACTTCACCATCGATGACTTCAAAACTCAAATGCTCAGGCGTATGCCCTGGCGTGTGGATGGCCTTCAATACAAGTCTTCCGAGCTTGATCTCAAAGCCATCGCCGATCAACTGCACGTTGGGTTCCGACGCATAATCGTATTGCCAATCGGACCCACCCTCTTTTGATAAATACAGCGTGGCCCCGGTCAACTGGGCAAGCTCGCGGCTACCTGAGACGAAATCCGCATGGATGTGTGTTTCGGTCACCGCCGTGATCCGGAGCTCTTCTTTCTTCGCGAAGTCCAGGTATTGCTGCACGTCCCGATTTGGATCGACGACAATGGCTTGGCCGGACTCGTCGGAGCCAATGAGGTAGCTTGCTTGAGCGATTGTGGGACTGTAAAAGCGTTCTAAGATCATAGTTATGGAAGGGGCACTCCGCGAGCTGCAACCAGAATCCGGTACCAATCTTCGCGATCGATTTCAATCTCATCCGCGCGGGCGGCATCTTGGATGTGGGCCGGGTTGACCGAACCCACAATCGGAATTATTTTGCTCGGATGCTTCATCAACCAAGCCAGCGCGAGCGCGGTTCGTGAACAACCGTAACCCAAGGCCAGCGAATCCAGCATCTCTAGAACCCTCGTTCGATTAGGAGCGTTGGGATGCTCCGGGGGCACCGAACCACCAGTTCCCAACCATCCTCCACCCAGTGGGCTCCAGGATAACGGCGTCATGCGAAGCTCCAAGCATTGATCGAGCGTCCCGTCACAGAAACAGTCCAACCTCCCCAGGTGGATCTCGACCTGATTCACGATCAATGGGATGCTCATGTTCGACTGCAGCGCCGCCACGAAAGACGGCAGGAAATTGGAGACTCCGAAATACCGCACAGCTCCTTGGTTGTGCAACTTGGCGAAGGCTTCGGCAATTTCCGGCGGATTCATCAGCAAGTCGGGACGATGCAGTTGGTAAATGTCGATCGTATCGACCCCCAACCGCTTCAGCGACCGGTGACAGGAATCGACGATGTGTTGGGCAGAAAAATCGTAGCGGTGCGGTGAATCAGGATTCGGCTCGCCCGGAAAGCGAATTCCGCATTTGGTAGCAATTAAGATCTCCTTGCGCATCGACGGAATCTGCTGCAGAACTTCTCCGTGAATCGATTCGCAAACTCCTCGGCAGTAAATGTCCGCGTGGTCGAAGAGCGTATAGCCCGCCTCATAAGCGGCGATGATGGCTTTTCTTCCCCGCTCCCGCTTGGTTTCATCGACTTCCGACGGAGTCCACGTGCCCGCCACTCGCATGCACCCATAACTAAGCCGGGAACTGATGAGCTCGGACTTGGGAAGCGGCTGAGTCTGCATGTCCTATCTTGGCTCAAGACCCTGCAAATTTAAGGGAATTCAGCCGAAAACAAGGATGGATATGAACGTCGGAAGCGCAACTGGAATCGATGCGGCATTGAATGCGGTTACCAATGTGGATCAAAAGCGCGCCGCCTTGCAGGTGGCATTACTCCGAAAAGCTCTCGATTCGCAGGAACAACAGGCCGCGGAAATCCTAAAGATGGTCGAAGGCAAAGGCCAGCAACTGGACATTCGCGTTTAAGCCGACATTTGTCTCATAATCTTGGCGTGGCCGGACGCACGCCAATGCTCCAACAGTACTTCCGAGCGAAGGATGAGCATCCTGGCGTTTTGCTCGCAATGCGGGTTGGCGACTTCTACGAATTTTACGGCGAAGACGCGGAGTCGGCCGCGGCAGCATTGGAGATCACCCTAACTGCACGCGACGACGGCGGTGAGCGGACGCCGATGGCCGGGGTTCCGTATCATTCGGTCGAAAAGTATCTCGCGAGGCTGCTTCAAAAGGGACTCAAGGTTGCGCTCTGCGATCAATTGGAAGATCCAAAGGCGGCCAAGGGACTCGTCAAGCGTGGAGTCACCCGAGTCCTGACTCCCGGAACGCTGTTGGAAGAGTCCATGCTGCCCGGCAGCGGACAGAGCAATTTTTTGGCGGCAATTTGCATCCAAGATGGCAAAGCCGGATTAGCCGTACTCGAACCCTCAACCGGGGAATTTTCCGTCACCGAATTCCTAGGCGCAAAGATTCAGGAACAGCTTTTGCAGGAAATAGCTCGGCTCCAACCGGCCGAGCTTTTGGTCAACTCCCAGGCCGCGGAATATGCGGATTTGACGCACCAGAATTTCGGGGCTTCGGTAACAGGTACTTCTTCCCTGAGTTTCGAGCGTGCCACGCGCAAGCTTCAAGAACAATTCAACGTAGCCAACCTGCAAGGATTTGGTTGCGAAGACAAGCCCAATGCGGTCATCGCTGCCTCAATGATTCTCGCCTATGCGGAGAAAAATCACCTCCCGGTGACCCATGTGGATTCCCTGTCGACTTACTCGATCGATGGATTCATGCAGTTGGACGCCTCCACGCGGCGGTCTCTGGAGTTGACCCAAAATATGGCGGACGGCAGCCGTCGATATTCCCTCTTGGAAGTCCTCGACCAAACCCAAACCACGATGGGGGCGAGGATGCTGCGCCGGTGGTTGGAGCAACCCCTTTTGGACAAATCCGCGATTGAAACCCGGCTGGGAGCGGTTGAACGGCTGAAAGAGCATGCGCTGGTCCGGGGCGATATCCGGGATGGTTTGAAGAAGCTATCCGACCTGGAGCGGCTGGTTTCGAGATGCTCGGCTGGATTGGCCGGACCGCGAGATTTGGTGGCGCTCCGTGATTCCCTCAACTCCCTTCCATCCTTAGCGGAACCCACGCGTAAAGTAGGAGTCGGGAGATTGCAGGAATTGCGTGAGCAGATCGCGGATCACGGCGACTTGGCCGACCTTCTCCGCCGCGCGCTCGCTCAGGACGTCCCGAATCTCCTGCGGGATGGCGGAGTGATCAAACCGGGATATGACTTGGAGCTGGACAAGCTTCGCGATCTCGGCAGAAATGGTAAGTCCTACATTGCCAGCCTAGAGCAAACCGAGCGAGAATCGAGCGGAATCTCCAACCTAAAAGTCGGATTCAATTCCGTCTTCGGTTACTATCTCGAGGTTTCCAAATCAAATCTGGATAAGGTTCCGGCCCACTATATCCGGAAGCAAACCACCGCCAACGCCGAGCGTTACATTACGGCAGAGCTGAAGGAGCACGAGTCGCTCGTCCTTGGAGCCGAGGAGAAGGCCGTCGCGCTCGAGAATGAACTTTTCCATAAGCTTCGTTTGCGGATTGCCGAACACGCACGCGATCTACTCCAAACCGCACGCGCATTGGCGGAATTCGACGTTCTATCGACCTTGGCGGAGGTTGCGACTCGGAACGGATATGTGCGACCGGAGATCGTTGGTGAGGATTGCATTGCTATCCAGGCGGGTCGCCACCCCGTTGTGGAAGCCCAGAGCCCGGGGTTTGTGCCGAACGATGCTGAAATCGGCGGTGAAGAATCCATTGCCGCACGCCTGCTCATCCTGACCGGACCGAATATGGCCGGCAAATCGACTTACCTGCGACAGACCGCCCTAATCGTTCTGATGGCGCAGATGGGCTCGTTCGTCCCCGCCAAATCGTGCCGGCTAAGCTTATGCGATCGGATATTCGCCCGCATTGGCGCGAAGGATGAACTCGCTCTCGGTCAGTCCACGTTCATGGTGGAGATGGTCGAAAGTGCGAACATCCTCAATCACGCCTCCAAGGATTCGTTAGTGATCTTGGATGAAGTGGGGCGGGGCACCTCGACGTATGACGGGCTCGCGATTGCTTGGGCGATGATCGAGCATTTGGCGGGGATTGGGGCGAAGACAATGTTCGCCACCCACTATCACCAACTCAACGCCCTAGCTGACCAAATGACTGGAGTCGCAAACTTCAGGGTGGCGGTCGAGGAATACGGCGACGATATCGTTTGGACCCACAAAGTCTTGCCCGGCGGCACCGACCGTTCGTACGGTATTCATGTGGCCCGGATGGCCGGCGTCCCCAACGCCGTATTGAAGCGAGCCGAAACAATCCTTGCTGAATTGGAGGAGAAGTCGGAAGCGCCGAAAGCGGTGACAGCGAGATCGCAGCAGATTCAATTGACGTTGTTTGAAGCGGAAGAATCTCCGGTGGTCAAGGCGCTGCAGGAGTTGGACTTGAATGAACTCACTCCACTTCAGGCTCTACGTCTGTTGGACGATTGGAAGCAGAAGTTGTAGCTTGGTCGGAACTGCGATTCCAGTCGAATCGCCGTCTGACCCACGTAAAATTTGCCTAGCGAATCGCTCCAAAGAATATATAAGAAAGCCAATGCAGGAGCTTGGTCGGGATGACTGGATTCGAACCAGCGACCTCTGCGTCCCGAACGCAGCGCTCTACCAAGCTGAGCCACATCCCGAATTGGAAGGTGAATTGTACCCGCGGAGCGGAATTAGAACGAGGCCAGGATCAGGGGCGGCTCCTCCACTCTCTCATCGCTAAAGTGAATCCCGGACCGGGCGCTTTCTTCCGCCTCGGCCGCAACTTGCTCATCAGCCGCATGAACGGTGAATAATGACTCTCCAGCCTTCACAGTGCTGCCGACCATCACGGCCATTTCTATTCCCACGGCCGGGTCGATGGCGTCCTCCTTTTTAGCCCGCCCTCCGCCAAGATCGATGACCGCTTGGCCCACGACCTTCGCTTCCACCTTGGAAACCCAAGCGGGACCGCCTGTATGCACGACTTTGCGGATAACCGGTGCGACCGGCAAGTCGTTGCGTTCCCAAAATGACGACCCGCCCTGGGCAAGAATCCACTCTTTGAACTTGGCCAACGCGGCACCGGACTTCAAGACTTCTTCAGCTGATGATCGTGATCCGCAAGCGGTCAAGAGTTCGGAAGCATAGTGAAGACACAATTTAAGAAAACGCTCGCTCGCGCCCTCATGTTTCCCTGCCAGGACGTTGTACGCTTCGCGAACCTCCAACGCATTCCCAATCGCCGAACCCAACGGTTCGTCCATGTCGGAAATCGAGACCAAAACATGAAGCCCTAGTCGTTTACCAACGCTTTGCAAAGCCCTCGCCAGTTTTTCCGCGCTCTTTCGATCCTCCATGAATGCCCCGGAGCCGCATTTCACATCCAAGGCAATGATCTCAGCCCCTC
The DNA here is from genome assembly GCA_035248525.1 of Fimbriimonadaceae bacterium. Taxonomy (GTDB): domain Bacteria; phylum Armatimonadota; class Fimbriimonadia; order Fimbriimonadales; family Fimbriimonadaceae; genus 55-13. Next base: position 9,112 of record DATFHI010000067.1, read on the forward strand.
CGGCGATCTTTTTGCTCAGGATGCTGGACACGATCAAAGGAATCGAGCCAACCGTAGCGGTCACATCTCGTAAGGCGTAAAGGACCTTGTCCGCCGGCGCAAGGTCTGGAGACTGTCCGGTTAGCGCTAGTCCAATCTCCGCCGCCTGACGTTTCATTTCATCCGGAGTCAGGTCAAGCCGGAATCCAGGGATCGATCCCAGTTTATCGACGGTGCCACCCGTAATACCAAGCCCGCGGCCGCTCATTTTCACAACCGTCAAGCCCGCAGAGGCAAGGATCGGAAGCAAGACTAGCGTCGTCTTATCCCCCACGCCTCCGGTGCTGTGCTTATCCACCCATGGCTTGGGCAATCCGGAGAGATCCAGGCGAGCGCCGCTTTCCGCCATTGCCCGAGTCAGGTGCGAGGTTTCCTCTTCGTCGAGAGAGTTCAAGTAGGCGGCCATGAGCCAAGCGCTCAACTGGTAGTCCGGAATCGAACCGTTGGAGGCACCATTGGCCAGAAACTTCAACTCTTCATAGGTGTGGGACTTGCCATCGCGCTTTGCGGCAATCAAATCCGCGAACTTCAACGAGATGCTCCTGCTCGTTCAATCACCTGTTGTGAGGTCTTAAAATGCATTTTGGCGACTTCCGACAGCCTCTCCGCTCCGTGCTTCTGGACGAATTTGACGGCGGGTTCCACTACGTTCGATGCGCCCTTGGGCAACGTTTGTCCGAACTCCTCGCCCAACCGCTTCAATCGAGTAAGGAACTCAGCGCGCGCCAGAATCGATGCCGCCGCCACCGCGATGTCCTGCTCAGCTCGCACCGCGGAAATGAATTCCAAGCTTTTTCCCTTCTCGAAGAGTGCTTTCTTCACGGCAAATCCACCCTTGGCGAACTCATCGGAAATGACCTTGGTGGCCGGGCACTGCTCCAACACGTTTTCAATCGCCCGGGCGTGGCCCCAAGCCAACAGCGAATTCAGGTTTCGGAACTTTTCGTACAGTTCGTTGTACTTCGCTGGACCAATTGCCACGATAGCATGAGGGCAAAAGCGTTTGATTTTTGAAGAGAGAGAGATCGCAACTGGGTCCGTTAGTTTCTTGGAGTCTTTAACCCCATCCAGTTCAGCCAGATGTTCCGGCCCTACGTAGCAAGCGGCAATGACGAGGGGACCAAAAAAATCCCCTTTTCCGCTTTCGTCGACGCCAATGTGACCCGCTTCCAGAATGGAATTAGGGTACCAGGGGATTCAGCCGACAATTATCTACGACTTTCAGACCATTCTAAGGTCTTACGACAGCGGGGAATCGTCTGATAGTTGATGGTACAGGAGCCTGAATACCTGAGAACGGAGCTGAAACAAATTGGTCGGCTTAAGTACCATCGATTCCGCAGGGTCGCGGCGATTTTGCACTACTATCATATTGACACTATGACGATTGAGCAAAGGCTCGTGGAACGGGGCTGCAGCCGGGAATTGGCGGAGTGGATTGTAGAAACGGCGAGCAGTGATTCCGATTTAGCTCGGCGGGTAGAAGAAGCCGAAACTCCCGAGTCGCTGGGGCTAGTGATACTAAAGGGCCTGAACGGATTGATCACGCTTGTGATCGTGTTTTTGATCTCGCGCTACATCCAGTTGGCAGACAACTTGGGTTTGCTGTTCGTGATCGGCCCGCTGCTCCTGATCGCTTCATTAGCCGGGACCATCATGACCCTGCGTGCGATCAGCGAGCTAAGACGAAGGTTTATCGGACGAGAATAAGGGTTGCGGCAATCGCCGCAACCCCTTCTTTCTTTTAGCCACCGATGCGGCCGTTCTTACCGACCTTCGGAATGGTGCTTCCCTTCTTCTTGGGCGGGTTCTTTTTCAACTCCTCGAGGAGAACTTCCACTGCTTTCTCAAGCTGCGGATCCCGTCCCGCCGCGATGAGATCGGGGCGAGCATCCACCTCGATATCGGGAGCGATGCCCTGGTTCTCGGCGATGATCTCCATGGTCTCACGGTCGTAGATGCTGAATTCCGGAGCGGTGACTCCGCCGCCATCCACCAACGGAGCCCCACCGGAAATACCGACAAGGCCTCCCCAGGTTCGGGTGCCGATAAGCGGCCCGACCTTTTCGGCGCGGAACATCCACGGGAAGAAGTCTCCGCCGGACCCGGCATAACCATTGATCAGCATCACCTTCGGACCCTCGATGGCAACCGAGTCAGCCGTATGCTCCTTGGCATTGCGGACCTGGATACCAGCCTTAATCTTGCGGGCCAAGGTGTCGACAAACCAAGGCTGAATGTAGCCGCCGCCATTCCAGCGCTCGTCCACAATCATCGCGTCCTTGTCTACCTGGCTCCAATAGCCCCGAGTGAACTCGACCGCACCTTCGAACTGCGTGTTGGGAATATGCATGTAGCCGATTCGACCACCGGACTTCTCCGCCACCCACTTTCGATTGGATTCCACGAAGTCGTAGTATCGAACCTGGGCTTCATTGCCGATTGGGCGAACGCGAACGGTTCGGGCTCCGGTTGGGCTTGCGGTAGAGTTAACGGTCAGGATCACGGTTCGACCAACTTTGTCCACCAAAAGTGAATTGGGATTCACGTTCTTGTTGACCGGCTTACCGTCGATCGCGAGAAGGAAGTCTCCATCGCGGACGTCCACTCCAGGCTCGCCAAGAGGTCCACGTCGCGACTCGTCGAAGTTGGCGCCACGGTAGATCTTCTTGAATCGGACGTTGTTCCCAACTACTTCGTAGTCGGCGCCCAATTGTCCAACCGGAACCGGCGTCCCCATGTTGCCAAAGTCGCCGCCTTGTACGTA
>DATFHI010000068.1:0-3497 GCA_035248525.1 Fimbriimonadaceae bacterium
CGGTGGAAGGCGTATCGCTATCCGATCTCCAAGCAGTGAACGAAGAACTACTGGCTGGCGGCGCAACTATCCAGACCATCAATGCAATTCGAGCTAGACTATCGCGAATCAAAGGGGGCGGATTGGCCGAGGCCTTCAAGCAATCCACGAATGTAGTCGTCTATTTGTCGGATGTCGAGGGAGGATTGCCGGCGGTGGTGGGGTCGGGACCTTTCATCTCGCTATCGCACAGCAGCGAAGTCGAGAAAGCGTTGGCGATTGTGCAGATAGAGGAGCGGTTTACGAGTAATGTAGTCGACCGGATTCGGGAGAAGGCATGGCCCCGCAGCCCGGCCAATCAACCCCATCACGTCATGATCGGGAATGCTCAGATGATGCGCGACCTTGCCGGCAATGTCGCGGTGAAGTTGGGTGCGAAGTGTGAATTCCTGCCTCCGATCCAGGGCGAGGCGAAACTCTATCCCGGTTCCATCACATTGCCGCCGTCACGATCCCACGGCAAGCCCGTGTGCCAGATAGCGGTGGGTGAGCCGGTCGTGCACCGCACCGGTTCGGGACTTGGCGGCAGAGCGCAAGAGATGGCGTGCGCATTCGCCACGTTAGTTGAAGGTCGGCGAGACATTGCGGTACTTGTGGCAGGTTCGGATGGAACCGACGGTCCAACCGATGCCGCTGGAGCGCTTGTGGATGGCGGAACGGTCGAGCGTGCTCGCTCAGCGGGCTTTGAGGTGGAAGCAACCTTAGCGGCGAACGACAGCTATCACTTCCACGACGCGGCAGGAAGCCTGATTAAAACCGGGCCAAGCGGGACCAATTTGAACGACATCGTGATCGTGGCGCAGGCTACTTCAGGAAGCGATTAAGCGTAACCCGGATCTCTTCACGCCTTTCTTCGGGCGTTGATGCGTGTGGATGGTCGCCCGTTTCATCGTGGCCATAAACGCAGTTCTCCAGGTGAGTTGAAAGCAGAATCACCCCGAGTTGATCCAAGGCCGCCCGCAACGCCGACACCTGAGTGAGGATATCCACGCAATACCGCTCCTCCTCCACCATTTTCCGGATGCCGTTCACTTGCCCGGACATCCGGGCGATCCGGTTCATGGCATCGACCTTGGTTTTTTCCTGCATGTAAGCTCAATTGTAAGTTATTTCATGCCCCGCCCGATCATCTCGTCCTTTTTGATCGTTCTAACTAGGGACGCGCCATGAAATTCAAGCGGCATCGAGAACTGAAGCGGACGAAGATCGAGATCATTCCGATGATCGATACGATGTTCTTCCTGCTGGTGTTCTTCATGCTGTCTTCATTGGCTCTTTCCAAGCTGGTGGCGATGCCGGTCGATTTGCCTAAGGCGAGCAGCTCGGTTCGAGTTCAAGACCAGCAAAATCTGGCTTTGTCGGTCGATGCCTCTGGACAAATCTTCCTCGACCGTCTTCCGACCTCAGTTGCCGGCCTTCCCGATACCATCCGCCAAGTTGCCAATGGTCGGTCGCTCGGAGATTTGACCCTGGTCATTAACGCGGATCAGAATGCGTCCCACGGCGTTGTAGTGGAATGCATCGACGCCGCTCGCACGGCTGGACTCTCCAAATTTGCAATCGCAACTGCTCCCAAAGTCCCTTAGCCCTTGCCTAAATTGGTCGAGCCCTATAAACTCTGCGCGCCATGAGACTTCTCGTTGTTGGAATCCTTTTGACATCCGCCGCGGCATATGCCTCCCAAGGCATGCAACTTCCGCCTGTCCCTAAAGAATTCGCCAAGGCGGATTTCTTCCTCGGGAAGTGGCAGGGAATGGAAAAGGTGTCCGGAATGGGTGGAGCGCCAACTACCGCTAAAGCGACTATGGTCGGTACGAAAACACTGGATGGCCGATACATCCAATCCATGCACACCATGGATATGGGCAAGATGGGCAAGATGGAAGGAATGCATCTGCTCAGCTATGACCCCTTCAAAAAGACGTTCATTGCGTATTGGTTTGATTCGAGCGCTCCTGGAGTGATGGAGATGTCTGGTGGCTTCACCGGCAACAAGCTCATCATGGTGAGCAAGCCAGTAGAGATTCCGGGAGTGCAAGGCAAGATGGTGATGCGCGCGTCTTGGACCAAAGTCGACGCAAAGCAAATTGAGTTCCGGCTCGAGTCGCAGCAGGGCAAGACTTGGGCGCCCATGATCTCCGGCTCATTTCGAAAAGTCGGCTGATTCGCAACACATTGGCGACTCCAGTTTAGAAAATCAACGTCAAAATAGAGTTAGAGAATGGACGAACCTAAACCGGAGTCGACTGATCTTGCCGTAATGCCGGAATTGCCGGTGTTGCCTCCCCCTCCCCGGAGGTCGTGGGCAATGGTTGGCGTGGGTTTAAGCTGCCTAATTCTTGGAATTGGGGGAACCGTTGCGGCGATTCTGCTTGCGCCTCAATGGTTTACCAAACCACCCAATCAAATTGTCGCCACGCAAACCACGCCGCCATCGCTGGAAAATCGAGCGGCGACTCTCTACACCGAACCGAAACTTCCGGGTGTAAATAACTTTCCAAACATTCCAAATCCGGCTGGGAATGATCCCGGTAAGCCTGAAAAACCTGCGGGACCGCAGCCAACCGGACCGGTAGCGCAAGGCACCCCCGGACCTCGCGGCCCATCCACTGTTCCCCCATACAATCCTTTTGGGGGCCCGATTCCGGAGAATTGGAACCCGTCGGTCAACCCAGCTGGCGGAGCAAGCCTGCCCCAAGGGGAAATTCATTCACCAAAGCCCACGGTAACTCCGACCGTTGAGTCCACTACGTTTGTTACGGCTAGAGGCGGTTCGGGCTCCGACGCGGAGTCAGATGCAAATCAGCTCGTTTCCACGCTTCAGTCCCATGGAGCGGTCGTCCGCACTGCGCCGCACTATAACCTCGCTGGCGGAGTTGTAGGAGTTCAAGTGGTTGCCGCGATTCCGAAGAAGTCGATGGAGGCGATGCTTTCCCAACTACGCAGCGCTGGCTACAGTCAAACCGGCAAATGGACAGTGTCACCGTCGGAAAGAGATGAACGCGTTTCCTCCATGCTGTCGCTGAGGATACAGGAGCTTAAGACAGCAGAGGCAGAGCTTCTCGCCAAGTACCAGGATGACGCCACCGAGGTAGTGTTGGTCCGGGAAGAGATCCAGAATCTCAACCGTGCGATCGGCACCGCCAAGTCGGGTAAGGCTGATCGAGGCTTGATCGTCATCGGCATCGGCTCGCTCTAAACCGCCATACTTAGGCGGTATGCCAGAGCTGCTCCACACCGCTCTCGTCGGTTTGCCCCCTCCTCGCGTCGGCAAGGTCCGGGAAGTGTATGACTTGGGTGAATCGCTGCTCATTGTCGCGACGGATCGCATTTCGGCGTTCGATGTCGTGATGGCCAATGGCATCCCCGACAAGGGCAGGATTCTGAACCAGATGAGCGCCTTTTGGTTCGACCGGCTCAAGGAGATTTGCCCCAACCATGTCATTTCCGTGGACGAC